>CAXTDO010000774.1:0-3376 GCA_964242315.1 uncultured Flavihumibacter sp. | reverse complement strand
TAAACTTTGCGGTTGGTTTTTAAATAAGTCCAGTCTTTATCGAGTCCTTCCATTTTGTAAGAATACCTGTTTGTGGCCGGAGCTGTATAACTTAAGGCTGCGAAATCAATACTGAAGGAGGATTGTGAGTAAGCCAGCGTAATACTTTTGGTAAAAGAAATCGAATTTTTTAACGGCGATTTTTTTTCATCGATAGCCAATTCATCATTATAAACCTGGAAGCCTGTTAAAAATACAGGAGGGGAAAATGTAACATTTTCAATAGAGTCGGGATAAAATGTTATTAGCCCTTTCACACTGCCAAAGTACATTTGTCCTTTGTCATCTTTATAGCCCGAACTGTAATTAAACTGATCGGTAAGTAAACCATCAGATTTTGTGTATATTTTAATTGCTTTAGTCAGGGGCGAAAAACAAACAAGACCTTTGGATGTACTCACCCATAAGTTTTTATTTTTATCTTCCAGTATCGAATACGTTACATTAGATGGCATACCGTTTATGGTTGTATATCTTTCAAAACGTTCCTCCTTCTTTTCATATTTACACAATCCTCCTTCTGTAGCAAACCAGATATTTCCATCACTGTCTTCAAAAATTTTGTTGATGAGATTGCTTGGCAAGCTGTAAGGCATACCGGCTTCAAGCGTAAACTGGCCATGCTTTCCGGTTTTATTATTGTAGAAAAAAACACCATCTCCATAAGTTCCTGCCCAGATGGTGCCATCCCTGTCTTCACACAGCGTTCTGTAAAATACCTTTTTTACAGCCTGAATAATTTTAAAGTCATCAATACCCGGAAAGTATTCATAAAGACCTTTGTCGGTAAGGACAATTACTTCATCGGAGCGTGTTTTAAAAATACCATAAATAAAGTTGCTTCCGATAGATGAGTTTGCTGTAGTATAGTGCCTTATTTTTTCACCGGTTTTTACATCGAGCACATCCAGTCCATGCAGATATGTGCCAACCCACACTTTATCGTCAATAACCAAAAGGCCATGAATGTTAGAGAAGGATACACTTTCTTTATTGACACCGGCATTAAAATTTTTAAACAACCCGGTGTTCGGATCAAATTTATTCAGCCCAGCATCTTCTGTTCCTATCCATATACTGCCATTTTTATCATTACAGATTTCGCGAACTGCATAGCCGCTGATAGAATTGGAACAGGACCTTGGAAAATACTTTTTGAAGGTGACATATTGTTTGGGAAAATAATTGAGACCACCAAAATACGTTCCGGCCCAGATGCCGCCTTCTCTATCCCTGCACAGCGTATGAACTATATTGTCAGATAGGGAATAGGGATCATTTTGTTCCCTGGTTAAATGTTTGTACTTACCGGTTGTAAGGTTTAATATGTAAATGCCCGATTGAGACGCGATCCAGTATTCATCGGGTTTTACGGCGATTATCTCGCGGATGATAATTTCTGTTTTGTCAGGGTTATAAGTAAGGATGTCTTTATATGATAAACTTTTTATGTCAAAAGATTTCAGGCCTCCGTTTGGAGTTCCGATCAGTAAGAGTCCTGTTCCTGTATTAAAGATAGATTCAATCCACTTGGATACGGAGTTCGGTGATTTGCTGAATAAATTATAATCGGTAAACGTATCTTTTTTCTCATCGTACAGTGCAATGGTACCCGATGCGGTAGCGATCCATAACGAGTGATCGTTCATCAGGCAGTAAGCGGTTACTTCCTTATCAATTTTAAATCGTTTTAAATTCGCTGTTTTTTCATTGTACCTGTAAAGTGTGTACAATGAAATATACCATATATCACCGCTGATGACTTTCAGGTTTCTGATTGAATAATTACCCGCCACTTTCAATTGACTGAACCGTTCAGTCATTTCATCATACTTATATATTCCTTTTTCCGTACCTGCCCATATTGTATTATGCTCATCTTCATAAAGACTTGTTATTCCGTTGCTGCCGATACTGTTTATATTTTCAGGTTCGTTCCTGAAAATCTTGAATAACAATCCGTCAAACCTGTTCAGGCCGTCCCTGGTTCCAAACCACATAAACCCGTTATGGTCCTGCAGGCTGCACATAACGGCATTATTGGATAAGCCGTTTTCTACCTGGTAATGACTAAAATAATAAGGCTGGCTACATGCAATATGTACGGACAAGATGGCAAATGCACACAGCAAGGCAAGCCTTTTTTTTGTACCTGATAACATGCGATAAAAATACAATTAATTATTTGAGTGGCTATCAGCTATCAGCTATCAGCTGTCAGGTATGAGGTATGGGGTATGGATTAAAAATCCCGAGGGGCAATGTCATTTAGTTAAGAAAATTCAAGTGAAAGCACTGAGTGCAAAGTGAGGCTGGTAGCCCATCCCCTCCGAGGAGGGGAGTTTGAGCCGAAGGCTCAAACAGGGGTGGGTTTGACTGTGAACAGGCGGCAACTACCACCAGAAACGCTCACCAACAAGCACAAATCTATTACACCCGTTAGCACGCTGCCCCGTTTACCCACCCCTGTTATGTCCTGCGGACATAACGTCCCCTCCAACGGAGGGGATAGCCGACCACCACCCTCACTTCGCACAGAGATACCCCGTACCTCACACGTCATACCTGTCAGCTTAAAATGAGACGAAACTGTTAAAATTTGATACAAAAAAACAGGATGCACAAAGAATAAATAATTCTCTTTGCATATGCCGATATAACCGGTTAAAGTAATTGCAATAAGGTTGTTCTGTATCGTTGAATAAACATCGGCAAATGTTTTACCGGATTGTAAAAGAATGAATGCTGACTTAGGAAAGCATTTATTTAACCAAACAAATATTGCTTGCCATGATGTATGCTTACCTTAACTCCGCCTGCCGGGCATTATGCTATCGCAGAAATTTATTTGATTGCCCGGATTCTCATTCGCTACAATTCATTTCGGTCAAGTCATCTTAAAAAGTTCCTCCCGCTTGTTTTTTAAATAAAATACTACAACGATTTTCGAAAATATGTTATAATGAAAAAAAACAATCATTTACCTTTTGTCTGTATGCTACTTTGTGTTTTGCTGTTAACAGCTTGCAGTAAAACTGGATTCTTAGACCAGACAGTCACTTCGAGCCTGAATGAAAAAACCACTTTTTCAGACAGCGCCAACTCAATGGCTTTCCTGAATAATATTTACACAAACATTGGCTTTGCTTCAGATCCGCGGCGTTTCAGCGGCTCCGGTTTTGCGGCAGGTCTCGATGCTTCCTCCGATGAAGCGGAAGGCCCTAATGCCTCAAGCCTGAACGGGTTTATCCAGTTTGCAACCGGATCGGTAAATCCGTCTGTTGTTCCGGACGATGCCTGGAATATCCCTTATACCAATATCCGGGCTGTGAATCAA
>CAXTDO010000773.1:0-3384 GCA_964242315.1 uncultured Flavihumibacter sp. | reverse complement strand
CCTTTGTTACTTACGGGTTTCCAGGATGGACCTGTATCAGCATCAACAATGAATTTTGCCATGGCATACCGTCCGACAAGAAAATACTGAAAGAAGGTGACCTGATTAATATTGATGTTTCAGCAGAACTAAACGGCTTTTGGTCAGACAACGGAGGGTCGTTTGTTTTAGGATCAGATATAAACAAACACCAAAAATTGGTAGAGGCTTCCAGGCAAATTTTGCACAAAGCCATCTACAACATAAAAGGGGGCGTTCGCATTTCTGACATTGGGCATTTAATTGAAACGGAGGCTAAGAAAAGAGGTTACAGGGTCATCAAAAACCTGACAGGCCACGGCATAGGAAGAAGCCTTCATGAAGCACCAAGCGAAATAGCAAACTATAGAGATAGAGATAATCTCACAAGATTTAGAAAAAATTCTGTAGTTGCTGTAGAAACGTTTATCACAACAACATCAACCTATGCCGAAACCCTGAAGGACGGCTGGACAATGGTAGGGAACAAAGGCGGCTATATGGCACAACACGAACATACAATTGTGGTTACCGATGGCAACCCTATTATACTAACTGAAATGAATGAAATATGGAACTAAGTAAAAAATAATAGAGCTACAAAATACGAATGCCGGAACTTTTTTTAACCAGACCTGAAGGCAGCATCTAACAATAATTTGAATGCAAAGTTTCATTTTGAATTTCATCATCTTGCTTAAGAAAAAATTTTAATGACTACTCAGTTTGAAGATATAATCAAGAAAGCTTACGCAGCTTTCAACGATAGAAATATTGATACCGCATTATCGACTATGCAGCCCAATGTACAATGGTCGAAAGCCTGGGAAGGTGGCTACATAAGCGGCCACAATGAAATAAAACAATATTGGACAAGGCAATGGAGTGAAATAAACCCAAACGTTGAACCAACAGGTTTTACAGAAAGAGAGAATGGAAGTTTAGAAGTAGCGGTTCATCAAAAAGTAAAGGACCTCCAAGGCAATTCAATATTTGATGGAATGGTAAAGCATATCTACACGTTTGAAGATGGACTAATAAAAACCATGGATGTTGAATTGGTATAAAAGCTACTTTTCTTGCTCAAATTAATTAACTCGATAGGCAAAATTTTATAGCAAAATGAATAAGGCATCCATATTTATTGCAGGTATTGTCACTTCATTCTGTTTCGGGTTTGCATTCAAAAAAATAATCGCTAATCAACATAATTCTAACATTACAAAAATGAAAAAGGTAACAGGCATTGGGGGCATCTTTTTTAAATGCAAAGACCCTAACAAAATGAACGAATGGTACAAAACACATTTAGGTTTTAATACCAGCCCATACGGAACAACTTTTGAGTGGCGGGAAGCGGAAGATTCAACAAAAAAAGGATCTACCCAATGGGCTCCTTTTGCTGAAAACACCAAATATTTTGAGCCTTCTACAAAAGACTTTATGATAAACTATAGAGTCGAAAATCTGGAAGCACTTGTGGCGCAGCTTACAGAGGAAGGCGTAACGATCGTAGATAAAATTGAGGCTTCTGAATATGGCAAGTTTGTACATATCGTTGATCTTGAAGGCAACAAAATTGAATTGTGGGAACCCAATGATGCTGAATAGAATTTGATAGCCGAGAACGAATAAAATAGAAACGCCTAACGGATAGCATTGGTTGTACAGTAGTTACCTTGATGGAATCTTAGCTCCTCACTACTGTAAATCTTTCCTCGTTAGGCGTTATCAATTGTATTGCATACCGCTAATGATTAGAGAACAATGAACAACGGCCTGGTCTTCAAATTAATTAAACCCCATGAGTCGCTTATTGACTTTGTAGAAAGTTTTTGGCTGTTGCACAACCCATCGGATAGCGATAAAGAAATTGTTGTTTTACCAGATGGACGAATTGAAATGGTTCTTTCTCAATCGGCAACAGAACCTTTTCACATTACCCGTTCGGGAATTGAAACGTTGCCTGAACAGGCAGTGCTGAGGGCCAAGTCGCTTATGTTTGCCGTCAGTTTTAAATTGCTTGCAACAGAATATATTTTTCAAAACACCATTTCTGATTTCCTGAACAGCGCAGAGATTTTACCTGCTGATTTCTGGGATTTTAATGCTGCCGATTTAGAAGATTTTGACCTTTTTTGTAAAAAAGCTTCTCTAAAAATCAGTTCTCTTTTACCTAAAGATGCGGACAGTAGAAAACGAAAATTGTTTGACCTGATTTATGCTTCGAAAGGAGATATCTCTGTAAAAGAACTTGCTGCAAACGTGTATTGGAGTAGTCGGCAAATAAATCGTTATTTCAATCAGCAGTACGGTATTTCGTTGAAGGCATACTGCAATATTTTACGGTTCAGAGCATCGCTGGAGCATCTTGCAAAAGGCAAACTTTTTCCTGAATCGCACTTCACCGATCAGAGTCATTTTATAAAAGAGATAAAGAAATTTTCAGGTGTGGTGCCGAAAGAATTATTAAAAAATAAAAACGACCGATTTATACAATTCTCAGCGCTTACCTCAAAATAGTTTTGCGGTATGGAATGGAAGAATAAGCAAATCGCCATAGTTGGCGGAGGCCCAGGCGGACTAATACTGGCAAGGCTATTACAACTGAAAGGTGCAAATGTAAAAGTGTATGAAAGAGATATAAACAAAACTGCCCGTGTGCAAGGCTCCCCGCTTGATATGCATGAAGGTTCGGGACTAGCAGCTATTAAAAAAGCAAATTTGTTAGACGAGTTTAAAAAGAACTTTCGCCCCGGTGCTGATAAGAAATTGATTGTAAACGAACGGGCAGAAATATTTTTTAGCGATCATGATACCAAGCAGGATGAAAATTTTGGTAGCGAACATTTTCGCCCTGAAATAGACCGTGGCCCATTACGAAATATGTCGCTGGAATCTTTGCAACCGTACACCATTGTGTGGGATGCTCATTTTATTTCGATGGAAGAACAGAATGAAGGTTGGCTGTTGCATTTCAAAAACGGGCTATCTGCTTACGCAGATCTTGTAATTGCTGCTGATGGTGCCAATTCTAAAATTCGTCCTTACATTACCAGCACCAAAGCTTTTTATTCTGGCATAACGATGCTGGAAGTAAATATTTATGATGCCGAAAAATCAACACCGCACCTACATGCGTTGTTAGACGGCGGAAAAATAATGGCTTTCGGAAAAGGAAAGTGTTTATTAGGCGGCCAAAAAGGCAATGGCGATATAGGATTCTATGCAAGCTTTAAAGCAGATGAAAAGTGGTCAATCAATAATAGCATAAACTACTCCGATACAGCAAGCCTGTTGGAATGGTTTAAAACGGCCTATTCCGAATGGAACCCCATTTGGTACGAACTGTTTGAAAATGCAGCA
>CAXTDO010000772.1:0-3385 GCA_964242315.1 uncultured Flavihumibacter sp. | reverse complement strand
AGGTCCACGGAGAAAGCTCCTCCGTGGACCTCCGTGCTACCTCGGCGCTTCCTCCATGGTTAAAAAAACAGCGAGCCGCTACCTAAGTTGCACCGCGCTGTCGTTAATTCTGAAAGAGTTATTTTTTAACAACATCATCACCTCCGCACCTGCTAAAAGAACCGGTCCGTAACCGTGAGCCGCGTATACATTTACCGGGCGGTAATAATAAAATGCCGGGTCAAAGGCCATTCCTGTACCAACGCAGGTACCTTCTACCTGGCCTTTATCATTCACTTTGGTAGCAACAGCATTCCAGCCAAGTATTGCCATGGGTCCGTATGTTTTGGGGTCAAGCCAGCCTTTATTGACCGCATGGGATATGCAATAAGTATAGATGGCAGTGGCAGAGGTTTCGAGATAAGAATCATTACGGTCTAATAGCTGGTGCCAGAAACCGGATCCGGACTGATAAGCGGCTAGTCCTTTACTATGCGCTTTCAGCAGTTCAACAATGGCGGGACGGGCAGTATGATCTGCCGGCAAAACATCGAGCAATTCAACCGTTGCAAGGATGGCCCATCCGTTGGCCCTTGCCCAATGAAATGCGGGGTGTTCGGTCATGTCTTCTACCCAGCCGTGCATGTAAATGCCCTTATCTTTTTCAAACATCCTGTTTGAAAACTGCATTACCTGTTTTACGGCATCATCAAAATATTTTTTATCGCCTGTGAGTGCGCCCATTTGCGCAAGGGCCGGAATGCTCATAAACATATCGTCCAGCCAGAGCGTATTTGGAAGGGGGCGATTGCGTGCCAGCGTGCCATCTTTTAACCGGAACTCTTTGGTGCTGATGTATGTTGCATAGTTGTCAATGACAGGCCTGAGATTGAATATTTCTTTTGAACGTTGGGCCTTTATCATCGATGCGCAAAGGGCGCCTGCATCATCCAGCGCGTGAGGTTCTATTACAGAACGAAAGGCATTCGACGACCTGGGAAATTTCTGGAACTGTGTGTTAAAATACGGCAACACACCGGCGATGAACTGAAGTCTTTTTGTGGTGTATTCTGTAAATTTATTATCGCCTGTAGCAGTTCCTGCCAGTAACATACCCATGTATACTACGCCCCATTCATAGCTGGTAAGACGAAAATCACCAGGCTTTAAGATGGTGTTGGTGTCTACCTTATTGAAATCAGTAATGGCTTCCTGTGTTTTGCGGTTGATGATGTCGACGGGGGTCGCCTGGTCAAGATAATTGTATAGCCGGTCCAGCAATGTTTTTATTGATGCTGCGGATGGAGGGCCATAAGGAACCGGGTAATCGGGTTTCAATTCATGAAGCGGTGTGTTGGTATCGTTAAGCTTTGGTGCAACCTGGGCACTTGATGTTTGGATGGATAGCAACAAACAAAAAACGGTTGTTGTTTTGATGAATGAATTCATATTGATAGGTATTGAGGTTAATGGCGCTTATATCCCGGGATGGTATTAAAAGAATACGGGTACTTAGTGTAAAACTTCTTTTGAACCACAGAGAAAATACAAGAGAAAGAAGAAGAGGTTACACAGAGGATGTCCTCTATGTAACCTCTTCTTCCCCTCCTGTATTTTTCTGTGGTTATCCTTTTTTCTTGAGCGCTGATAAATATTCAATCAAATCCACCACCTGCTGTTGTTTCATACCACTCACCAATCCGGTAGGCATGAGCGAATGCTCATATGCTTTCTTTGAAACGATCTCACTCTTCTTCACTTTTGTTACCGCACCACCGACCGACTTGATAGATAATTCATCCTTGGTATCGCTGGTTACATATCCTAGTAACTGATTACCATCTTTCAATTTATACAGGTATCCTTCAAATCCGAAGCTGATGCCTGCATCGGGATGCAGCACTGCATCATACAATTGTTCTTTAGGCAGTTTGGCGCCGATCTCAGAAAGGTCGGGACCGAAATTGATTCCGTTGTTATTTACCTGGTGACATGCCGTACAGGTGCCACCAAATACAGCCTTGCCATCTGAAGGATCACCTTTAAGTTTTATGAGTTCAGGAATAGCGGCAAATTTTGTATTGTCGGTACCCTCTTTATGATAAAATGCCATTGCCTTGGATTTAACCTCGGGCCTGTTAGACCTTAACAACAGTTTCTCCGCCGTAGTATCCAGATCTGCAGGCAATTTGTTGGCAACCACCAAATCCATCAGTCGTTGCTGTGCCTTATAGCCCCTGTTAAAATTCATAGTGGCCCTTTGCCTTACTTTAAGATCCAGGGCTTTGTCGAGCATTACCGCTTGCAACAGGTCTTTGGTTTTATCATTTTCATCACCGCCCAGCGCTGCAACAAGCGACATGGCAGTAGCAGTGTCGGTATGAATAGCTGCCTGTATACTTTTAGCACCATTGTTTGCCATCAGTAATTTTACTGCCAGTGCTTTCAGGTCGCGCTTTTTACTGGTGATGGCAAAATTCATCAGCTCGGCATTCTGGTCTTTTACCTTGTATTTAGCCACCAGGTCAAGGAATTCCGGTGCACCTTTTACTGTCTCCAGGCTCTGTTTGATGGCTGTTTGTAATGCAGGCGTCATCGTCAAATGAGTGGTGTCCATCTGCGTAAGCGCATATACGGTAATCATTTTCTGCTTCGGATGCGTGCCGGTGAGCAAAGATTCCAATACCTGTTGTTTGGTACTATCTGAATGGAAATCAAAAGCACGGAAATACCTGAGATTCTTTGACGGGTCGTTTGCCGGATCTTCGATTAATTTTGCAAGCATAGGCAGTGCTGTAGTGGAGCGTGAACGCCACACCAGGTCTCTTCCTGACGCGCTGTTCCATTCAACGCCGGCTTTTTTTAGCCATGCGCCAAAGTAGGTATCCCATTGCTTGTCTGCACTCACACCCAGTGCTTCCAGGTACCACCGGTCTTTACCATCATACTTGCCGGCAAGGTCTGCCCACAGAGCCGGCGCTTCGGGAGAGGTGCTATGACGTAGCGCTATCAGGGCTTCCCTTCTTAGCTGCGGCGACTGATCATTCGCCACTTCTTTTACCATTGAAATAAGATCGGCTTTATTTTCACGGGCAGCCTTAAACGCTGCCGTACGGATATCTTCATTTTTATCTTCCAGTGCTTTCTTAATGTATTCATCGCTTTTGCCAGGGATCTTTGTCAACAGCCAAAACGCCCTTGCACGATATCGCGGATCATCATTATGCTCAAACATATCAGCAAGGTCTTTTTCCGCACCTGCTCCCATAGCATGCAATTTTTCCCATGCCAGGTAACGGGTAGCAAGGTTCGGACTTTCCAGCGCCTGCAATGCACTTTTGGTATCGTCAACAGAAAAAGCCGGAACCTTATAAGTAGATACATCAGGTGCAACGCGGTACACACG
>CAXTDO010000771.1:0-3394 GCA_964242315.1 uncultured Flavihumibacter sp. | reverse complement strand
ACCCCCGTTCAATTAAGTGCTTCGCATCTTAATTGAACGTCCCCTCCTTTTCAAGGAGGGGACCCGTTACGCGTTCATCATTCCTATAATTAATAATTACTTCCCCATCCACTTCTTAAAATCAGAAACTTTCTCTCTGCTTACCAGCGCTTCTTTGTCAACGGTGGGTTTTAGGTGCAGCAATAAACGGTTTCCGAAATAGTCATGGATTTGATCAACACTTTCTACGGAAATATAAAAAGACCGGCTTATACGAAAATATTTTTCGGGGTCTAACATTACCTCCAGCTCATCCATCGTATAATCTACAACGAACTTTCTGTTGTCGTATGTTTTAAAGAAGTTCAGCCTTCCATCACTGAAAAAATAGGCTATCTCATCCACCTCAATTGAAACCAGTTTCTGTGCATGTTTTACCAGGAATCGCTTTCTGAATTCTTTCAACTGTAACTTTTGCTGCAGCTCTTTTACCAGTGAATCAATATTAAAATCTCCGGGCGTAGCGGTTGTGGTGTACATGTCTTTGATCTGACGGTATTTGCTCAAGGCTGACTCCAGCTCATCTTTTTGAATAGGCTTCAGCAGGTAGTCGACACTATTCACCTTAAATGCTTTTAACGCAAATTCATCGTATGAAGTGGTAAACACTACCGGACTTTTGACTTCCACCCGGCTGAATATTTCAAAACTCTGGCCGTCCGCCAGCTCTATATCCATAAGTATCAGGTCGGGAGTTGGATTTTTCTGCAGCCAGTTTACAGTGCTCTCAATACTTTCCGTAACACCTACCACGGAGGCGGTAACATCAACATCAGCCAGCGTTTTTTGCAGTTTCCTAACCGCCAGTTCTTCATCTTCCACTATCAATATGTTCATAAAGGGAATGTTTAGTTGATTTAAAAGTCTGATAATTAATTATAAGATTTCCTGGATAATGAAAAATTGTTTTGCTGTGCCTTGTTCCATAATAATGGTAACACTACGGTGAAATTTTTATCATCTTCCAGCACCTGAAAACCGGGATGCTCCAATAACTCATATTTCGATTTGATATTTTCCAGTCCGATGCGGGTAGAAGAGGCTTTAATTAATTTAAGCTGCAAATTATTATTGACGATGAGCTTGTTTCCGGCAGTGGTAAAAATATCTATCACCAGCGGCAATTGCTTTGAAACGATGTTATGCTTCACCGCATTTTCAACCAGCAACTGAAGGCTTAACGAAGGTAAAAGATAGGTTTCGTAATTTTTATCAACCTCTATTTTAAATTCAAGCCCATTGCCATATCTTGACTTCAGAAGTTTGAAATAAGATTTGATGAACTGCAATTCTTTTTGCACGGTGGTGAGTCCGTCTTCATTGCTGCGTAATAAGTACCTGTACACTTTACTCATCTCATCCAAAAATTTTTCCGCCTGTTTGGTATCTTCTGTAATTAGTGACGACAATGTGTTAAAGCAGTTAAATAAAAAATGCGGGTTTACCTGGCTTTTAAGCGAGTCGAATTCGTTTTGCAACTGAAGCTGCTCCAGCAGTTCTTTTTCTGCCACGCTCTCCTTCCATTTATCAAAAATATACTGTCCTTCCCATATAGAAGTAGTCAACAAAATCAATGTCACACCCATTAAAAGCGACAGCCGAAAATTATATGCATTAACATGATAGTTCAAAAAATGAATGGCATTGAATCCGTAAAAATAAAACGCCATTGTGCCCGTTATTAAAATTAAATGAACTACAGTTAGAATGCTTAAACGTAATAAAGTCTGTTTAAAGCCGGGCATCTTCAGGCGAAGCCATTCCATAGACACCACATGCAGGTACCACGAAATAAAGAGTATCACCGCAATCACCGGAAAAGATCTGAGGAAGAGGGCGGGCTGGTTCTGTTGGTCGCCAAATAATAGATAATAAAGAAGGCCTATCAGTACAGGCATCAGCGAAAAGAACGTGACCCACTCTAATTTTGATGGTTTAAATGGGTTCATGTTCAATTATTCGTTGATCATTCATTAAAGGAACTTTAATTACTCTTAAATTATTATTCTCGGTAATATTGATAGACTGGTGACATTGAAGCCTCAGTCTTGTTGAGATGTTGGCAATTCCGGAATCATCGGCGATGGCATTTTCAGCTATCCTTCGCTGAATATTATTTTCAATTGTAAGCCACCCCGATTCGTTAACATAAATATTAATGCTTAAGGGCTTTTCTTTACTAATCAGGTTTAGTGTTAGCGCATTATCAAGCAATATCTGTAAAGTAAGAGGTGGCAATAATTTTCTATAATATGTTTCGTCTACATCTACTACAAGCTCCACTCCTTTTCCATACCTGGCCTTAAGCAAATGATAATAGGAACGCAAAAATGTTAGCTCTGTACCCAGGCTTACTACCTGTTCTTCATTATGGCGAAGCAGGTAACGGTATACCTTACTCATTTCATCAAGGAACAGTTCGGCCCTGGCAGGGTCGTCGTTTATAAGGCTGGAAAGGGAATTCAAACTGTTAAAAAGAAAATGCGGACTTACCTGGCTTCGCAACCCCAGTAAACGGCTGTGCATATGTTCCTTCTTAAGTTGCTCGGTTTCAGTAATAGTAGTCTTCCATTTTTCAAAACTATAAACGCTCTCATGTATAATCGTTGCAAATACGTTGAGCAGCATGCTTGTTGCCAGCGCCCAGTTGTATAAGGCTTCGTCAAATTCGTACTTCATGAAATGAAAATAACTATAGCCATAAAAAAGCATCGTAACAATGATACCTGTCATCAGGGTAAACAGAACGATTGCAATGGCCATTCGCTTAATCAGATCCCTGTCGTTAGAAAACCTGTTTCTTAAGGTAACGGCAATCCATGTGTGCAGGTACCATGATAACGCCAGTATAATAAAAGTAACAATGGAAGCTGCAACAAACACCAACGCTTCGGTAAAATAGCGTTTACCAAATAACAAAGTATTTAATAAGATAACATGGGGAATGCACACGGCAAGGAAAATCCATGTGTCTTTTTTTGTATATCGTATTAAATTAATCATTCGCCTTCTGTCATTTCACAAATTAAGTTGTTTTGGCTATTAGGTTTTTTTTAACAACATTAAATGAGTAAAACCATGTATGAACTGTAGAAAACGGCGTATGAATTGTGAAGCAGGATTTACAGGATTGGAAATAATTTACAAAATCTCGATGCAAAATTCTGTAAATTATTTCCAATCCTGTAAATCCTGCTTCTGCCGATAAAAAAATTTGCGTTATGCGCTATGCTTATGTAATTTTGCACATCAAATTTGTAGACTAATGTATGTCAAATTCATTAAAAGAACAGATACCGGAATTACTTCATCTTATTGAAGGACTTACTATTGCCGAGTCATTACAGCTGATGCC
>CAXTDO010000770.1:0-3401 GCA_964242315.1 uncultured Flavihumibacter sp. | reverse complement strand
GTGCTACCTCGGATTTTCCTCCGTGGTTAAAAAAACAAAGCCATCTTACAACCTTGTCTGCAATATCTCCACCTGCTCATTCTTCCAACTCACAAAGTCACCCAAAAAAATATGCTTACGGGCTTCCGTAACAAGGTGAAGGTAAAATGCAAGGTTGTGAACACTGGCCAGCGTTAGTGCTAAAATCTCATTGCTTTTAAATAGATGCCGCAGGTAGGCCTTGTTGTAGTAATTGCTTACTTCGCAATTGATTCCGTCATCAAGCGGCGAAAAATCAGTGGCCCATTTCAGGTTATCGATGTTGATAATTCCTTTGGAAGTAAACAGCATGGCATTTCTTCCGTTTCTGGTGGGCATTACGCAGTCGAACATATCAATGCCTAGTGCAATGCACTCAAGGATATTCCAGGGTGTTCCTACCCCCATAAGGTAACGCGGCTTTTCTGCGGGAAGCCATTCGCAGCACTGGCCACATATTTCATACATCATAGACTGCGGCTCGCCGACACTCAACCCACCGATAGCATTGCCGGCCGAGTTGGTGGCGCTGATGTAATCGCAGGAAGCCCGGCGCAGGTCAGGAAAAGTGCTACCCTGTACAATTGGGAAAAGCGTTTGACTGTAACCGTATTTTTGAGGTTGAGTATCTGCGAATGTTGAAATTCTGTTGATGCACCTGTTCAGCCAGCGGTGTGTTAATTCCATGGATTGCCTGGCGTACTGGTAATCGCTGGGGTAGGGAGGACATTCATCAAAAGCCATAATAATGTCGCCGCCGATGGTCCGTTCGATGTCCATAACAATTTCGGGCGTAAATAAATGTTTCGATCCGTCAATATGCGATTGGAAGACTACTCCTTCCTCAGTAATTTTTCGGTTATTGGCCAGAGAAAAAACCTGGTAGCCACCGCTGTCTGTTAAGATAGGCTGGTGCCAGCCGTTGAAGCGGTGAAGTCCTCCGGCTTTTTCCAATACATCGAGCCCAGGGCGCAGGAACAGGTGATAGGTGTTACCGAGTATAATCTGAGCTTTTACATCTTTCTTTAGTTGTTGCTGGGTAACTGCTTTTACGCTGCCCACTGTTCCCACCGGCATGAAGATGGGAGTCAATATCTTGCCATGATCTGTAGTGATCTTGCCTGCCCTTGCACCGGATAAAGTATCTGTATGTTGTAAATCGAATAACAAATCTGCCATAATTGATTGTAAAAGTGTGCAAAGATAGCAGAGTCCGGTCTTTAACATGAGTATGGTTCTCATCTCAATCCCTTCCTTGTGTCCTTTGTGTGTATTCCTTAGTGCCCTTTGTGGTAAAAAAAGTCTAACATACGAAGTGTTTTTAAACCACAAAGGGCACTAAGGAATACACACAAAGGACACAAAGGAAAGGGCTGTGAGTTAACAAGACACTATGGGTGACGGACATTTAAACTTTCTTACCTTCGCCACACTATGACGGAAAAGATCATCATACTGGATTTTGGTTCGCAATACACCCAGTTAATCGCAAGAGCAGTAAGAGAAGCAAACGTTTTCTGTACCATCACGCCTTATTTCAAACCAATAGAATTTGAGCCCGGTTTAAAGGGAATCATACTTTCAGGATCGCCTTTTTCAGTGAATGAAACAGGCGCTCCCGTGGTGGATATTGAATCAATTGCTGAGAAGCTGCCCGTGCTTGGAATTTGTTATGGAGCACAGCTCACCGCTAAATTGTTTGGCGGCAGGGTAGAGAAAAGTGATAAGAGAGAATACGGCCGTGCAAGACTCACCATAACACAGGACGATATCTTATTGAAGAACATCCATCCCGGCTCGCAGGTATGGATGAGCCATAGCGATACGGTTAGCGTGCTGCCACCCGGATTTGAACTCCTGGGAACTACGGAAAGCATCCCTGTAGCTGCGTTTCGCTCCCTGGATACGCATTGTCCGCTTTACGGGCTGCAATTTCATCCTGAAGTATATCATTCCACCGAAGGAAAAACTATCATAAAAAATTTTCTGAGTAGTATTTGCGGATGTACGCAAGACTGGACCCCTGCTCATTTTATCAGCGACACGGTGGAAACCCTCAGAAAGCAAATCGGAGATAAAAAAGTCATCATGGCGCTGAGTGGCGGAGTAGACAGTACGGTAGCGGCCACACTCATTCACAAAGCCATCGGTAATAACCTGCACGGCATTTTTGTGGATAACGGCGTACTGAGAAAGAATGAATTTGAACAGGTGCTCATGGATTATCATGAAATTGGTTTAAATGTAAGAGGTGTTGATGCCAAAGACCAGTTTTATGAGGCGCTTGACGGTAAAGCTGACCCGGAAGCGAAGCGAAAAGCAATTGGAAAATCTTTTATAGATGTATTTCAGCATGAAGCTAAAAAAGTAACAGGTGTTGAAATGCTCGGACAGGGAACCATTTATCCGGATGTTATTGAAAGCGTTTCCGTTCATGGCCCGTCAGTCACCATTAAATCGCATCATAATGTAGGGGGCTTACCGGAAAGTATGCACCTCGGACTGGTGGAACCACTGAGACTTTTGTTCAAAGATGAAGTTCGGCGTGTAGGTACCGAGCTGGGCCTTCCTGCCGGTATGCTGGCCCGTCATCCTTTTCCCGGGCCTGGTTTGGCTATCCGTATACTGGGAGAAGTTACCCCGGAAAAGGTACGGTTATTGCAAGAGGCTGATAACGTGTTTACTACTGCACTTAAGGAAACCGGCTTGTACAGTACTATCTGGCAGGCAGGTGCTATCTTGCTTCCTGTAAAAAGTGTAGGCGTAATGGGTGATGAGAGAACCTATGAATTTACCATTGCTTTAAGAGCAGTTACCTCGGTAGATGGGATGACTGCAGATTGGGCACATCTACCCTATGAATTTCTGGCCAATGTCTCCAATGAAATAATCAATAATGTAAGAGGTATCAACCGCGTAGTGTATGATATCAGCAGCAAGCCACCTGCAACCATTGAATGGGAATAATCAGGCAGATTGATCATAAAAGAATTTAAGAGGATGAATAAAGTATTTGTTGCCATTGTATGCCTGTTATGTTCCCTGACCATTCACTTTTCTTCACTGGCCCAGTCTGGCATGCAGACTGGTCGCCATACCATCGCAATCTTTCTCCCACTTTATCTCGATTCCGCTTTTGATGCTTCGGGAGCGTATTCTTACGGTAAGCAGTTCCCAAAAATTCTTAATCCCGGGCTGGAATTTTATGAAGGTGTTCAGCTTGCAGCGGATTCTTTAAACAAAACGGGCGCTCCGTTAAATGTATTGGTTTATGACACCCGGTCACAAAAAACACCTGTATCAGCCATCATACAGCGGTCTGAATTTGAACAGGTGGAATTAATCATCGGCCAGGTTACCTATGGGGAAATAAGGGTGTTAGC
>CAXTDO010000769.1:0-3405 GCA_964242315.1 uncultured Flavihumibacter sp. | reverse complement strand
ACAATAATACGATTTAATGGAGGGCCCTTCACTGGTAATACTTAAGGAAGAAACATTATCATTTAAAGGTCAGCAGGTTCTTGCCGCCAAAGGCTACGCTGAAATCAATCATGATAGATTACTCCACGAGAAAATTACTGATATAAAAACCTGGGGTAAACATTATTTGATTTGCTTTAAAGGATTTACGCTCAGGATTCATTTCATGCTATTTGGCAGTTATCGCATTAATGATCCCAAGAAAGGAAAAAATGCAAGTATCAGTCTTCATTTTAATAATGGAGATTTCGATGGCTATATCTGCAAGGTAAAAATTTTAGAAGGCAAGCTGGGGGATTTATATGATTGGTCACTTGACATGCTTTCACCGGAATGGGATCCCAAAAAAGTAAAGAAACTGCTGCTCCAGTATCCTGCAGACAGTCTTATTGGTGATGTGCTGCTTGATGCAAAGCTGTTTTCAGGTGTTGGCAATATTATTCGCAACGAAGTGCTGTATAGGGTACAATTGCATCCCGATTCAAAACTGGGATCTATACCTGCAAGAAAGCTTACTGCCATGATAAAAGAAACACAGGTATACAGCAATGATTTTTTAACATGGAAGAAAATAAATCAATTGTCGAAACACTGGGAAGTGTATACGAAAGAGAAGTGTCCGGTAGGCCATACCATTTTAAAAGAATACACCGGCAAAACAAAAAGACGAAGCTTTATATGCGAACAATGTGTGGTGAAGTATTAATGATTAATTGATAGTTGCTAAAATTATTGGAGTTATTATCATTTCACAATTAACCATTAATCATTAATCATTAAAATGTTTTCACCATCTCGGAACATTCCTCTGCCACGTTGGCAAGGCTTGCTTTATATCGAACGATCCTGCTGCCAATCATGAGGATAGAAAAACTTGTTACTGCGCAGGTTGCCATTACTATGGTCATAGGTAATGCACTATGGTTATTCATCCAGCTAACAATAGCGGAAGCCAGTGCACCAATGCTCATTTGAATACCACCCATTAAGGCGGAGGCACTGCCGGCATTTTTACTAAAAGGCGCCAGTGACAACGCTGATGTGTTGGGAAAAATAAAACCCTGACAGCATAAAAACACAAAGATCAATCCAACGGTACTCAATGTGCCTAACCATCCGTTTATAGTAGCTATTAAAAAAACGATACCCGTAAGTGACTGGCACACTAACGCACCTACCACAATCTGTTCACTTTTTAAACCCCTGCTTAAAAGAAAGCTATTGAGTTGGCTTGATGTAATAAGTCCGCCTGCAATAGTTGCGAATATCCAACCGTATTGCTGCGCCGTAACTTTATATAATTCCATAAAAACGTATGGAGACCCTGCTATATAAGCATACAAGCCGGCGCTTGCGATGGACCCCGTTAAAACATACGTATAAAACTGTGGTTGTATCAGAATAGCAGAAAAATTGGTGAGAATTGACTTTGGTCTGAGTGAAAGAGACGTATCGGGCGCCCTGCTGTCTGGTAATATAAAATGAACTCCGGCAAGAATCAATATTCCTATACCAGTAAGGATGAGAAAGATATAATGCCACCCAAAAAATTCACTTACATAACCGCCTGTTGTAGGCGCTATCATTGGTGATACACCCACTACCAACATTAGTAAAGCAAAAACTTTTGCATTTTCCTTAACGGGAAAAATATCTCTTACCATAGCCCTCGATGCAACCATTCCTGCACATCCTCCCAAAGCCTGCAGAAAACGCAACGCTATCAGCATTTCCACTGATTTGGCCAATGCACACCCGATAGACGCAAGTATGTATAGAGATAAACCAAAGTATAAGGGATTCTTTCTTCCATAACGATCAAGCAGCGGGCCGTATAATAATTGTCCGAATGATATGCCGATAAAAAAACTGGATAATGAAAGAGCTACATTGGCTACGGTAGTCTGCAGGTCTTTGGCAATATCAGGGAATCCCGGCAAATACATATCTATTGAAAACGGCCCTATTGCAGAAAGTGTTCCCAATATAATGATCATTAAAAAATACCTCTTTGAAGTCATACTTTAAGCAGGATTTTCAAGATTAAAATTTATTTACAGAATTTCGATACAAAATTTTGCAAATTAATTTTAATTTTGAAAATCCTGTTTCCTTTGTGGTTACAAAACTACCTGATAAAGCTCAAAAGATCTTCATTAAGCCTTTTTCTTTCAGTGAAATAAAGTCCATGTGGTGCTCCTTCATAAACACTGTATTTGGCACTTGTAAGTATTCTGGCGGTTTGATCGCTGCTTGATTGTATAGGCACCGTTTTATCACTATCTCCATGAATGATGAGTGTGGGGACGGTTATTTTTTTAAGGTCCTGCCTGAAATCAGTTTCAGAGAACGACCTCACACAGTCCAACGTTGCTTTAGGAGAGCCGAACGATGCAAGCGTATGATTCCACTGAAGGTATGCCTGGCTTACAGGATGACTCACCATGCTAACGCCAAAAAACTGTTTGCCAAATGTTTCTAAAAAATCAGCACGGTTGTCTTTGATCTGATCTACTATCTTATCAAAAAGTTCCTTATCAACACCATCCGGATTGTCGGTTGTTTTTACCAGATAAGGTAGCACAGAACTCACCAGAACTACTTTGGATATACGTTCACCGCCATACAATCCAAAATAACGGGCTACTTCGCCACCACCCATGGAGAATCCAACTAATGTTACATCGTTTAAATTCAGTTCATCCAACACCGCTTTAAGATCTCCGGCAAGCGTATCATAATCATATCCCTCCCATGTTTTGCTGGATTTTCCAAAACCTCTTCTGTCGTATGCTATACAACGTAAGCCATGCCTGGGTAAGTCTATTAATTGATATTCCCACATTTCATGACTTAAAGGCCAGCCGTGAATAAACACTACCGATTTTCCGGTTCCCCAGTCTTCATAGTAAAGACTGGCAGGTAAAGAGGAGTTATTAGAATGAATGTAACTCATTGTTTATTTTTTTAATTAATGATTAAATCAAACTTTGGTACCTGCTTCAAAAATTAGTCCACCGTATCTTGTTGCACAAGTAATTGATTGGTTTGCAACTGTTTTGGGTTCGTTAAAAAATATAAACAAATGGCTATCCATCCTATCCAGAAAAGATATACCCCGATATGGAAACGTTCGCCCAGCAGGCGATGCGAAAGGGTATGGCGAAAATCGTTGTAGGTAAAATATAAACCTGTTAATGCCAGAACGCATGCAATGATATGAAACGCTCTCACTTTATTAAAAGGAACTTTCTTTTGAATAAGCCTGTGTAAAAAATATAAAGCGGTTAATGCCACAAGTATAAGCAACGCACCTTTCCACCATATTTTCAAAAAATTATACTCCCTGTAAAACAAGCTCATCCC
>CAXTDO010000768.1:0-3408 GCA_964242315.1 uncultured Flavihumibacter sp. | reverse complement strand
CTCCCGGCCTTCCGGAAGGATTTGCAAATTTTTACCGGTCGGACGACGTATCAGCTACCGCGTATTTTTATCTTGACAAACCAATAAGTGCGCTGCCGGCATTGCAACCGCTATTGATAAGAACAACAAGGTTGAGAAAGTAAGGTGGTATCATAAGGCATTCGATATGGATTGAAACCCGATGGGCAAGACCATTTAGTTAAGGATGTTGAAGCTCGGGTTCCCAGGTTTCCCTCCTTTTCAAGGCTACTGTTAGGACACAACTATTTATAGGGACGATATGAAATGTGAGGTTCCGGTTCCCCGCCTTTTCAAGGAGGGGAACCGGAACCTCACATTTCACCTCATTCCTATAAATACTTGTGTCCTAACAGTAGCCTTTTCAGGATCGCGTTTCACATTCTTATCATATGTTACAATCATTTCACCCCTTCGCTGCTTTGTAATAATTCAACATCATTACTTGCCTTCAAAATATTACCAGCCGTTCTTCATCTTTGTGTCATTCGTTTTTAGAGTAGTTTTGAACAATCAAAGAACACTAAGATGGAAATAGGAATTGATAGTTTTGCCGCAGCAACGGTTAGTAAGGATACAGGCAGGGTTAACAATAGTTCGGAAGCTATTACTCAGTTGCTCGAAAGAATGGAACATGCAGACAAAGTAGGTCTCGATGTATTCGGGATTGGGGAACATCACCGCAAAGAGTTTCTTGATTCGGCGCCTGTTATGATTCTTGCCGCTGCCGCTGCCCGTACCAGCCGCATTCGCCTTACCAGCGCCGTTACCGTGCTTAGCGCAGCCGACCCGGTAAGAGTATTTCAAAATTTTGCTACCCTTGATTTGATCTCCCAGGGACGGGCAGAAATGGTGGTAGGTCGCGGCTCGTTTATAGAATCTTTCCCACTTTTTGGTTTGAATCTTCAGGATTATGATGAACTGTTTACAGAGAAACTCCACCTCATACTCAATATCAGGGATAATGAGTTTGTTAACTGGTCGGGCAGGTTCCGTCCGGCTTTAAAAAACCAGGCTATTTATCCGAGGCCTTTGCAGGAGCCGTTTCCTATCTGGATCGGAGTAGGCGGAACGCCGGAATCGTTTATCCGTGCAGGCACGCTTGGTTTACCGTTAATGGTTGCCGTTATTGGCGGCGAAACGCACCGCTTCCGTCCTTTGGTTGACCTTTACAGAGATGCCGGAAAAAGAGCCGGTCATTCACCCGAACAGTTAAAGGTGGGTTTACATTCACTTGGTTATGTAGCAAAAACTACGGAAGAAGCGGTTAATGATTTTTATCCCGGCTACGCTGAAACCTTTACCCGGATTGGAAAAGAGCGTGGCTGGCCACCGGTAACACGTGCTCATTTCGATGCACAACGGGGTCCGAAAGGCGCCTTGCTGATTGGTGGTCCGGAAGAAATAGCCGAGCGCATCGTCAGGCACAGCAATGCACTGGGTGGTATTTCGAGAGTTACTTTTCAAATGGATAATGCTGCTTTGCCCCATTCGAAACTGCTGCAATCAATAGAGTTGATCGGTACCAGGGTGGCACCGTTGGTAAATGGCAGGTGATGGATATCTAAGCTTGATTATTGTATTGTGCAATTCACAAAAGCGAATGGAGCGGGAATTGTGGTTTACGCTTGCTTAAAGCGATCATATTATTACGTCCATGATACCAACAGTGCATTCAAGCAATTGAGGCTGGACATTTAAGCAATAGTAAGTAAGTTCATTTTTCAGTTTTATTATTATAAAAATGTAACAATTGTTCACCTCTACCGTCTTCGATTAAACACAACCTGTGGCTGATGTAAAGGAGCAAGTTAGTATGAAAGATGCCTGCTAAAGCACCAGGGCGTTATTTTAAGTAGCAGTCGTGTTAATCACAATATTCAACATAGCTAATTCGTTCGGTAGCCTGGTCGCCTCAGGGTGTTAATACGAGGATTTCTATGAAAATATCACTTACTCTATTTGTATTATCTGCATTTTCCATACAATCGTTCTGTCAGAAAAATACTCCGCTGCAGGCCAGCACTGATTTTTTACAAAATAAATTATACGTTGTAGCAACGGAGTATCCGGCCTTTGACCTTGCACTTAAAGAAGTGATGACAAAGGAATGGAACGTTTCAACGGTTGGCGGTTATATTTCAAGAAAGGAATTAAAGGAAATAAGGAAATCGAAAGGGAACTCTTTTGTGGATCCAACAACGGCACACTGGGATGCGAATAACATGAACAGTTCTCGATCAGCAAGCGGAATTCACTTCTATCAGGGCGGAAGTTCAAGAACGTCAGACCTAAAGTTTGTTACACATGTTGCTTATTTTGGCGGATGGACTGGCGACAACTACGATAGCTCTATCTACAGGCTCCAGTTGATGATAAGAAGCATGAATAGCGATTACAAATATGAAAAATCACAGGATTCCATTCAAAAAATTTATAAGCCTTCTCTTTTAAAAAAGAAAAAAGTACTGTTATTGCACGACAGGTATTTTAGTGACCGCAAGCGCGAGCAGGTGTTTGAAAAAAACGCAATGTCAAATTATCGGTACAACGTAAAAATTGTTTCCGCTTCCGAGATCGAAGAACTGATTAAAGCAAAAGATCCGGGATATGTGTTCGCCGTACCGATTGTAAATGATGCCACCCGCATGGTTTATTTGTATGACGTTGAAACAGGTATACTAATTGGAAAATTTGCAAGGTCCGGTGCTTTCGCCCTGCCAATACGATCCAAAGATGTTGATTCGCTGATAGAACTGATCAACACTCCATAAAACGGGAGTCTTTTAAAATAGCGTGGCTGAATCATGCCCGGGTTCGTTTATTCATGCCTGTAACCAGGTGTTACTATTCTTTAAAATGACACCGCTAATATACAGGGCTTAAATAAAGTTCCGCTACGCTCCACTTCGTTAAGCCTTTGCAATATGTGCAGGCAGAAGCCACAACGTAATCCCTTTCTCTTTTCCAGGAACTCAACCTATTCCTCTTTTATTATCCTGACAGGGCCCAGCAGCCCTGACGAAATTAGCGGCGAGTCTTTAGTAAAGTAATTCCATGTAGTAAAGCAATAGCGTCCTTTGGATGGGCGTGGTTGCTTTTTAAGGAACCATTCCGGAAATTCTTTCAATGAAAAACCGCCGCTGATGTAACCGGGTATCCACTCGCAGTCAGGCGGCTCCTGTTCATCGCCAATCAGCCGGTTTGCCCAAACATTCGTCACTTCAATTGTTACTACATTGCCTTTGGCTTTCAGTAAGCCTGCAGGAATTTTTACGCGCCAGGGAGCTGTCCACACCACCCCAAGCTATTCATTATTACGTTTCACCCTCGCTCTATGTTTTACGCTACCTAAGTCAAGGTGGAGGCTGCTTTGTTTGTCCGGGGTTT
>CAXTDO010000767.1:0-3431 GCA_964242315.1 uncultured Flavihumibacter sp. | reverse complement strand
ATTCTCATGATTGAAAATTATTCACAGAATCTTGCATCGAAATTCTGTAAATAATTTTTAATCCTGCGAATCCTGCTTCAAAAACTTCAAATTCCTCTTAATTCCTGTGTACTTACTTCTCTTAAGCGGTGAGTTTTTAAATATACTTTTAAATGATTCTTCAGTAAGGTCTTCCCAGTCTCCGGTTGAAAAATGCAGTACTTCCGGTATGGGTGTAAAAGAAGTTTCGCGTGTAGGCCTGCTGAATCGATTCCAGGGACAAACATCCTGACAGATATCGCAGCCAAACATCCAGTTATCAAACTGCCCTTTCATGGCATCGGGAATAAGCTGCTCTTTCAGTTCAATAGTAAAATAAGCAATGCATTTACTTCCATCTATGACTCTGTCCTCATGAATAGCGTCTGTAGGACAGGCATCGATGCATTTTGTACAGGTGCCGCAAAAGTCTTTTACAAAAGGATCGTCATAGTGGAGGTTAAGATCTGTGATGAGGGTAGCTATAAAAAAGAACGACCCGTTTTGCCGGGTAATCAGGTTGCCATTTTTGCCTAACCAACCAAGTCCGCTTCTCTGCGCCCAGCTTCTTTCAAGCACCGGTGCGCTATCCACAAAACCCCTGCCGTTGAAAGCACCAATTGTCTGCCTGATTCCTTCTGTCAATACCTGTAGTTTAGAACGAATTACTTCATGATAATCGTTCCCCCAGGCATACTTGGATATCTTCACTGCGGAAGCATCCTGTTTTGCACCCGGAAAATAGTTTAATAGTAAGGTAATCACAGATTTTGCTCCGGGAACCAGTTTACAGGGATCAACACGCATCTCGAAGTGATTTTCCATATACTGCATATTGCCATGCATTCCCTTATTGAGCCATTGTTCCAGGCGTCTTGCATCCTCATCCAAAGGTTGCGCTTTTGCAATACCACAGTAATCGAAACCTAATGATAATGCAGCATTTTTAATATAATGAGTATGTTGTTGAATGTTCACTGAATAAGCTAGCTGTTCTAAATGATCAAATGCAGTCTTTATATATTTTATTGCCTCAATCCCTAAATAAAAAGTCTGTAGCGAACTACAGACTTTTATTATTAAAGATTCCAATGCTAAATGTACTCGTATCGCCTTATGAGAACCGTTATTTTGCCAGCGCCGTCTTTGGCTTTTCTACCGGCTTTATCGAAGGAAGTTCAGAAGACTCTCCCAAAGATTTGTTTTTAGCGAAATCAACCAGGATAGGAGCAGCTACAAAGATGGAGGAATAAGTACCGGTAACAACACCTATCAGCATTGCGAAGGCAAATCCTTTGGTTACCTCACCACCCACCAGGAATAGGATCAACAGTGTCAGAAATACAGTAACCGATGTCATGATCGTACGGCTCAGGGTGTCATTAACCGCTTTATTGATTATTTGTCCTTTTGAAGCGCCCTTCATTGTATGACTGTACTCTCTTACCCTGTCAAAAACAATCACCGTATCATTCATGGAGAAACCTATCACAGTAAGAATTGCCGCAATAAAATGCTGATCTATTTCAAGCGGAAATGGAACGATATCTTTTAAGAATGAAAAGACGGCAACGGTTACCAGCACATCGTGCAGCAACGCAATAATGGTTCCGAGTGAGTACCTCCAGTCGCGGAAGCGAAGGAAAATATATATAGAGATTGCCAGTATCGACCAGAAAGTAGCCCACTTGGCGCCTGTTTTAAGATCGTCCGAAATGGTAGGATCTACCTTTTTAGACTGCTGTACATAGTTTTTTACAAACTGGGCTTCTGTAGTTCCCTGTTTTAAAAAAGGTTTCAGGCCTTCATATAATTTATCCTGAACTTTTGCATCTACTTCAACGCCCGGCTGGTCAATCAGGTAATCAGTGGTAATGTCAAGATGCCTTGAATCGCCAAAGGTTTTAATAGTTGGTGAGCTGCCGTATACCTTACTCAAAGCATCTCTTACATTATCTTCTTTTACAGGAGTGTCAAAAGCAACCACATAATTACGTCCGCCCTGAAATTCGACACCATACCTGAAACCATGAATAACGGCACCTATTCCAAGTAATAATACCACTACGGAAATTCCGTAGGCCACTTTCCTGTATTCAATAAATTTAAAGTTGGAATGTTTAAAGATCCTTCTGGATATTGGAGTGAAATAATTAAAATGACGGTTTTTATTTGTCCAGAAGTCTGTAATCAAACGGGAGACTACGATACCGCAAAGCAATGACAAAAGGATACCAATGATTTGCGTGGTGGCAAAACCCAGTACAGGACCAAGTCCAAAATAAAAAAGGATAAACGCGGTCAGTAAGGTAGTTACGTGGGCATCCAGTACCGGCGACAGGGAACGATGATAACCATCTTTAACCGCTTGTGGATAAGATTTGCCCCGTGTAAGTTCCTCTTTGATTCTTTCAAAAATAATAACATTGGTATCCACCGCCATACCGATCGTCAACACCAAACCTGCTATGCCTGCAGCAGTTAGCGTGGCATTGAAAGCAGTTAAAACACCTACAGTAAAAAGCAAATTCAATATAAGAGCTATATTGGCAACCCATCCACCGGTGTTGTAATATACCAGCATTAAAGCAAAAATTACTATAAACGAGATAAAGAAGGCTAAAGCACCACCTTTAACGGAAGCCTGTCCGAGAGTAGGCCCTACAGTTTGTTCCTGCACAATCTTGGCGGGAGCATCAAGCTTGCCGGATTTAAGAATGCTCGAAAGATCCTGACCTTCCTGAACGCTGAAGCCACCTGATATTTGCGAGTTACCGCCTTCAATCTTGTCATTTACATTAGGAGCGGAGTAAACGATATCATCCAAAACGATGGCTATGGCTCTTCCGATATTATCACCGGTCATTTTTGCCCAGGTTCTCTCACCTTGTTTATCCATAGTCATGTTCACCGTAACCTGGTTGGTAATAGGGTTGAAATCCTGGTTGGCATCAATTATGGAAGCTCCGCCCAGCTTGGCTTTTCCTGTTCCAGGAAGCGTTTTTATCGCGTACAGCGGCAGGATATCGCGGCTTTTTCCTTCTTTGGTTTTTTCAGGCATGCCATAAAGAATCCTTACATCTGCCGGCATATTATTTTTAACAGCCGGATTTTCAAGGTAACCGTTAACCAGACTGGTATCCTGAATTCTCACGACACCAAGCATAGGAGAATACTCGGGCTTACCATCTTTATTATCATCACGGGGCGGTATAAACTGAACAACACTGGTTAATGGATGCTCATTTACTACAGCCGCAGGAGTTTTTGCGCCGGTTTGTGTTTGTTTGCCACCTTGTAAGATATCTTTCAGTGATTTTGTGGGCTGAACATTGGCGGCACCTTTATCTGCAATAGCTTTTAAACTGTCGTTTAACTTAGTGCTGTCGACAGCAGCTTTACCTCCTAACGCT
>CAXTDO010000766.1:0-3438 GCA_964242315.1 uncultured Flavihumibacter sp. | reverse complement strand
AAACAAACCTGAAAAAACAAGGCATGCTTGCTTTAACGTTTGCCGACAAAGCCGATTATGAAAAAGTGATGGAAGATGATGTAGTGGACATCATAGGCCTGCAGGAGTTTGCACCAGGCCGGCCTATCGCGGTGATCTTTCATCATAAAGATGGCAAATCAGACATCATCAGTACGCTTCACACCTATAATGAACCACAGATCGAGTGGTTCAAAGCCGGTGGCGCATTGAATGTTATCAGAAGGGAATTTGCGTAAACGAGTTCAGGTATAATGTTTATTCTCAGCATTGATTTTATAATTTTGAGGGACATTTATTAGTCAGACTGATACTGTGGGAGCCATATATATCATTACAGTTTTAAGGTATATGCGTCAAAGTCTTTATGATTTTGGCGCATTTCTTTTGTGTAAGCCGCCATAAATGTCTTAATATTTTCCCTCCGCATGTATCATGAATCTTCACTAAGTGTTTTATGAGGTTGCATTTTTAAGAAGTAATTTGTAGGTTTGATCACCATCCCTAAATGTGATTCATACAGTAACTGCAACCTATCTTGTTTCAATGTGCTGTGAGTGACAGTAGCATTGCTATGAGCATGCATCGGTCAATGGCATTATGAACAGCTCATTATACGATCAGGAAGCGAATTATCTTTTAAAACATATTCATCTCAGAAGCGCATAGACATACATCCGAAAAGATAGTATCACCGTTTGCATCTCACCAATAAAAACTAACTATTAATATATTATTATGAGTCTCAAGTCAGGGTGAAAACACGTAGCTATTTGGTTCCATTTGTAGTTGATTTGTAAAGAGCACTTTTTTAAGTGAAGATCGGAGCGCTTTTCATTTCAAATACAGTTATATGGAGATAGTAGTCTTGAATCCGGTGATGCACCGTGGAGCTGAGCAGATGCTGATCAGTTTTCCCAACGTAAAAGTGTTGAATAACGCAGTACGTATTATAAAGGGTGTAAAATGGAGCCGGACGTATAAGTCGTGGTATTTGCCATTGAGTGAGGATAATTACAAGCGTATCTGGCAAGCCATGCATTTGCTTGCCACCATTGAAACAGAAGCGTTAAAAGGTTATCTTTTAAAAAAGGCCGCTGTAAAGTCAGTTGACATTCCCAAAGAAATTCATGAAGAAAGGCAGCCTTTAACCGATGTAAGTCCCTTACCAGTTGTAACTCCAACGCCGCCACAGCCATCGGTTGCTTACAGAATTAGTTTTGAAAATTTACAAAGTTTACATCAGACGATACAGCACCTGGTGCTTAGGTCTTACAGTCATAGTACAATAAGGACCTACAGGTCGGAACTAATGGTATTTTTCCAGGTATTAGGTAAACATCCGGCTACGGCTCTAACTACGGAAGATATAAAAAGGTGGTTATTAAAATGCATGAATGAGGGGTTAACCGAGAACACCATGCACAGCCGTATCAATGCCTTAAAATATTTTTACGAACAGGTACTGGGCAGGGACAAGTTTTTCCTCGACATTCCCCGTCCGAAGAAAGCCTTGCAGCTCCCTAAAGTGCTGGGCGAGATGGAACTTACGCGACTTTTTAATGCATTAACAAACAAGAAGCATAAAGCGATTCTCTTTACAGCGTACAGTGCGGGCCTTCGGGTGAGTGAAGTGGTGAATTTGAAGTTAAAAGATGTAGATAGTGACCGGATGCAACTGTTTATAGAAAGGGCAAAAGGTAAGAAGGACCGGTATGTGAGTTTGAGTCCGGTGTTGCTGGATGTACTGAGGAGTTACCTACAGTTTTGCAACCCTCGTCCGTTGGTATATCTATTTGAGGGTTCGATACCGGGGATGATTTACAGTGCACGAACGGCTCAAAAGATTTTCCAGATGGCCAGGGATAAAGCAGGCATCAAAAAAGAGGTGAGCTTTCACAGTCTACGTCATTCTTTCGCCACGCATATTTTAGAAAAGGGTATTGATATCAGGTACATCAAGGATATATTAGGTCACTTCAACATAAAAACAACCGAGCGATACCTACATGTAAAGAGAGATCAGTTGATTAATGTCGTCAGTCCGCTTGATGACATCTGGAAGAAGGGAGGTTTAGAGTGGTAATTGTATTAGAGGCATTTATAATTGGGATGGACAATTGCTAAATATTGATATTGAGGGCTGTTAAAAGGTTTGTATATTCGGGTAATACGGTAATACAAACGTTAGCGGTCATGCTAACGCCACCATCAAAACTTTTAAAGTGATACAGAGGCAAACGGTTCAAGAAACTATCCTGAAACAAAATGCTCACTATCTTAATAATTATTTTAATTGTAGTTTTTGTTGGAATTTCAGTTAAGTTTTATATAACTGCAAGTTCGGGGCATTTTAAAATTGGTCTTAAGCAAGAAAACATTGACAATAATAGCTTGACGAGAAAACAATGGTGGGCTAAAAAAAGAATAAAATATAATTGGGGGCTCGTGGTTGCAGGCTTTGCAGCATTTATCGCCTATGCAATTCTTGGTGGTATTTTAATTGCACCATATGACAATGATTTTGAGGTGACCTTGTTTACAATGTTCTTTCAAGGTATTGGTTACCTGTTTATGGTGCTAATTGCAAACCTCTTTTACAATCATGGCCCATACGTTGACAATCGCTTTAACAAAGACAACAGCAATTCCTTTAGAGAACGATTATTTAATCTAGGCTATTGGTTTTCGGTAGGCTTACCATTTTTTATACCGATTTTAATTGTGGTTACTTATTTCATCCGCTTTGCAGGACACCAGTAATGCGTGACAAGCACGAACCGCTAACAATGCATTAGCAAAAGCGGGGCGGACGGATGAAGTATCATCTGTAGATCAGCATCGGCATATGTTCTGGCGGGACGTTATCAACGTAGCTTTTAGTTGTTATCTTCAACAGTGGAATTTCAATTCAGCAGTAGTTACGGGCGGACGAATAGTAAAGCCCCGCCTTCGCTAATGCTTCAACGTTGTGCGCCTTGAAAAACAATCAGTCCGTAATGAAAAAGTACTAACCAAGTAATTCGAGTCAACCAATGCAGTGAACCTCTTGGCGGATACCAAGCATTTTATATAGATCGGCATAAGTTCATCTAATCGACAATTGAATAAAACTGGGCGACTCATTGATAGCGTTTAAAATAAGTGAATGACACAACAAGATATACAAGCAGACTAGAGTTGCTCGTTATTTGAATGCCTGAAGTGTTCAATAAAACATTAACTCAATGTGACAACCATACGAAAAAGATAGAACTCGCGAACAGCTATCAATTGGTTAAATGAAATTTTCTTTTAATTAATATGCGATTTTCTCAAACCAGTACTCGAATTTTTTTATCTAAACACCTTGGTAGTTTAAGACATCAGGCGAGGCATTAATAAATCAGTACCAGCTTTTATTCAAAGAAGGCGCACAAC
>CAXTDO010000765.1:0-3440 GCA_964242315.1 uncultured Flavihumibacter sp. | reverse complement strand
GGGCAAAGTAACTATTTCGGTTAAAAAAGGAACCATTGAGTGCGACCTTACTCTTTCGAATATGCCACGGCTTAGTGACTACTACCTCCGGCTGAATTCGGGTATGAATATCCGGTATATAAAAAATGCAGAGGGGTCATCGGCGCCACTTCAATATGACAGATCGCTGCAAGACACGTTGTCCTCCGGCGAATCATTGGCTTACTATATTCCTGCATATAATAAATCCGGGAAATACCTTCCGCATGCTATCTGCTTCAATTATGTGGGAATGTATCCCGTGATCACAGACACCACCAGCGTGGTAGACTGGAGAGGCAACATTGCGTTCAATGGTACAACCCTTCGTGCCGATGGCATTCAAAGTGCCTGGTGCCCGATACTTTATGATGTTACAACAGACACGCGGTACGAAAAAGTTACCTATGACCTGGATGTGACCTGTAATGATTGCAAGGTGATCTACGTGAACGGCAGCCAACCCGTATCCGGCACACATGCCAGGGTAAAAAGCACCACTTCGCAGGATCTAACGATGTTTGCCGGTGATTTTAAATCTGTATCCATCAATGGTAACTATTTTCTGAATCCGGATGCTGATGATCAGCAACTCACCCAGCTGGAAAAGATGCTCCATTCCTACCAGGGCTACTTAGAGAAAAAATCAGGTATCGCCTATAGAGGTAAAGCGGTGTACATTCAAACCACACCGGTATCCAAACATAACTCCTGGTTGTTTGCATCTTATCCCACCATTGTTAAAGTGGGCTGGGAAGAAGGCATGAAATCGTTTGTAAGCAAAAGCGAAGGGAATGGCATGAGGCCATATATGGCACACGAACTGGCACATTATTATTTTGGCACCTTCCGTACTTTCAATTCCGAACTGGGTGATATGATAGCCGAAGGCTTTGCTGAATTTCTGGCACTAAACATTACCCGAACGTGGATCAGTGACAGCCTTTACCAGGAGAAATTGCAATCAAAAGCCCGTGCGATGCGCGATTTCAACCCTACACCAATCGCTAAGGTTCACTCGAAGAACGATTACAGCAACCGGGAACTTTATGTATACTATTATGCACCACTCATTTTTTCGGCTATTGAAAAAGAGATAGGGGAAGAGAAAATGTGGCAATGGATAAAAGCGCTGCTACAATCACCTGCAAAATTTACTAACTACACATTTATTGAACAGACGTTGAATAAGGTAGTGAACGACAAAATCAAATTCGGGTTATTGCGTGAAAAGTACTTTAATTCAGAACGCGCCCTTCAAAATGCTGTTTCGATGCTCAATTTCCCCGCCGATGAATCGTCTCCCTCTGCCGGCGAAAAGGCCATAGCTAAAACTTATTACTATTTCTTCTTTTCGGGGCCCATGATGGATGCGGGTTCGTCACAAAACCACGTGATCAAACACACCGAAATTTTGCAGATAACGGGCACAAAGGATGAATTGTCAAAAATGGCGGAGCCTGTTTTTAAGCGGATTAAAGACGAATGTGAAAATGAAGCGGGTTGCAGTGGTGATTTCAACACATACGATTCGAGGGAAAAGGCGCAGGCCGCTTTGCAGCGTTGGTTAGATCGATATAATAAGAATGGCACTTTGCTTGTAAAAATATTGAAACCCTAAAAATATTACTCCTCCTCAATTTTATCATTACCTCAGGATGTAATTAAATCGTATCGGAAAACTGCTTTTGCGATTCAAATTGCCAAAACAATTTAATCTTTCAATAACGACTGCAAAGAAGGAAGCGCTTCATTTTCTTTTGCACCCCACTTAATCTCATCAATCCGTTTTTGAACTTTAAACCAGTACTGTAGTTCCATATCAAATTTAGCCATCGGGATGCCCAGCCGAAAGGATGTATATTCATGTAACCATGACTGCCTGAACATTTCTTTTGTTTCAACAATCGCATCAAGCATATCTACCGTTTTCGAATGATAGTAAGCGGTTACCTCACTCATCATCATCCTGAATTCTTTCGTTTCCCGGGTTTTAGTGTACTTCGTATATACATCATTGATATCGCCGGCGAACAAATATTTCATGGATACGAGATCAAGCTCTTTGGCGCCTGTCAGCATTGTAAACAGGGTGATGGTATCAATGCCGTATTTAAGTGCATCTCTACAATAAACCTGTGCTTCCTCTGCGGCCAGTCTGCCTTTGTGAAGGCTTTCTTTGCCGGCCTCATAAAGCTTTAATGACTTTAAAGAAAACGGATCTTCCCAAATAGTAAAATCAGTTTGACCAATAGCCTTCCTGATCATTGATTCAGCCTGCATCAGGGCTACATGTGCTTTCTCCACTTTATCGGCAAGAGGTGCAGGGTAAAGCGCCCTGGAATACTGCTGAAAAAAAACTGCCTGGTCAACCGGCTTACTCTGCCACGACGCAATAGACCCGTAAGCCATATCAGGCCTCGATAAACGCATCAGTGTTTGCGGGTCGTCTGTCCAGCCGGAATTGATATAACCAACCGCATTATATTTGCGGCCTGCATTGATGAGTAAATTATTATTTTGAAATGACACCTCAAATGAAGGATACAGCCAGTGCCAGTTGATACTCGCCGCCTGCACTATCATAGGAATACCGGCTTTTGAAAACGGACTAAGCAAGGTGTCATACTCAGCCTCTTTCAAAGGAAAGTAATGCCAGGGTACGGCTGTTACTCTGGTTGATAACTTTGAAATGATGCGATGGTACTTCTGCAGCATATCCGCCCATACCAATGATTGTTTTCCCTGTTGCTCCACCATGTCAGTGGTTTGCTTCAGCATATCAAAGTAAAGCTCATCCGCCGTCTGGTTAAGCTTTTTCGCTTCCAGTTCTATCACCCATGTTTCATCGAATCCGATATGGAAGAAAGGACTTGGAAACAGTTTGGAGATTTGCGTGATCCAGTCGTTTAAAATAACTTTAACCCTTGGATCTTTCGGTTTAAACTCGCCACCATATCTGGTTACAGACAGGTCGGCATAATGCTCTAACTTAAACAAGTCATGAAGATGGCCGTATAGTTCCATGTTTGGAACAACATCGATATGTCTGGCTTTAGCATAAGCAATGATATCCTTGATCTGTTCTTTACTAAACCTCGCATTAGCCATTAGTAAGGGATAACCATCCATCTCAATGCTTGCCTCTGAATAAAAAAAGTATTGATTGGTTTTCCAGAGGGCCAGGAAATCAAGTTGTTTTTTTATCTCTTCAATTGTAGGAAACTGCATGTGGCTCATGTCCATCATAAAGCCACGGTAAGCCATGGATGGCCAGTCTTCGATCGTAGCTTCGGGCAGGAACGCTTTATCGCCGGCGCCTTCTATCATCTGGCGCAGGGTCTGTACGGCATAATACAAACCCGCAGAGGATTTGGCTGTAATACTGACATTTTTCGGAGAAACAGCGATGCTATAAAATT
>CAXTDO010000764.1:0-3445 GCA_964242315.1 uncultured Flavihumibacter sp. | reverse complement strand
GTGCAAGTGGAGCGGGTGGCGGCGGAAACCGTGGTGGCGGCGGTGGTAATTTTGGTGGAGGTGGTGGTGGCAATCGTGGCGGTGGGGGTAATTTCGGCGGTGGGGGTGGTAATTTTGGTGGCGGCGGCGGTAGCAATGGCATCACCCGTACCTCATCAATTGGTTTAAACTATACCAATAAATTCAGCAATAAACTTGATGTTACCGGAAGCTATTTTTTCTCTGAATCAGAAACGAATACCAAAAGAAACAGCAGAAGGGATTCTTACTTTTCAGATTCAACAGCCGTTCAGGAACAACAAACCACTTCAACCAATAAAAATCAAAATAACCGGTTCAATATCAGGATGGAATACAACATTGATAGCATGAATTCAATATTGTACACGCCCAGCTTAACATTCCAGCATTCTACCGGTAGCAGTCTTGATTCTAACCGGATAATGGGTGTTAAGGGCGACTTCAGTGCCCTTGCCGTTGATGGGTTAACGAGCAACTCGAACGAACGCAACGGAATTAATTTGAATAATAATCTGTTATACCGTAGAAAATTCAAAAAACCGGGCCGCACTATTACGCTCGGGTTAAATAATTCATTAAATGACAGTAAAGGCGATGGCACCAGTTACGCTCCGTTAACCTTCTATAATAATAACGGAACCATACAACGAACCCAGAACCAGGATATAGAAAATAATCAAACAACAAAATCCAACAACAATGTGATCAGTGGTTCTTATACTGAACCGCTCAGCACAAATAAGATACTGGAATTAAACTACGCTTATACCAATAATCACCAGACTTCCGATCGTAATGCCTTCGATTACAATATTTCATCGGGTAAATATGATCTGGTTAATACACGACAGACCAATTATTTTGTAAATGATTTCTTTGCACACAGGTATGGCGCAAACTTCCGTCTTCAAAATACCAAGTATAATTTTCAACTGGGAGGCGCGGTTCAATCATCGGTACTCACCAATAACAGTATCCGGCCAATAGGTTTAAATGGAAAAGATTCAACGATCAATATAAAACAAAGCGCGATAAACTTTTTTCCAACAGCTAATTTCAACTATAGTTTCAGTAGAACCAAGAACTTAAGGATCAATTACCGCGGCCGTACCAATCAGCCGACAGCTACTCAATTACAGCCCGTTCTTGATGTTAGTGACCAGTTATTGGTTAGGCAGGGTAATCCTTTTCTGAAACAGGAATTCAGTAATAACCTCAACATCGGGTACAATACTTTCAATGCTTCAACCTTCCGCTTCTTCAATGCTAATTTGAATTTTGGCACAACCTCCAACAAAATTGTAAATAGCATTGATTCCTTTGGAAAAGGCGTTCAATTGATCACTCCTATAAACATGGGTGGTGTGTACAATGCATCTTCTTACCTGACATTAGGAATTCCGTTCAAACAAATGAAAGGAAGCAGTGTAAACTTTACCAATTCCATGAGCTATAACAGGGATGCAAGCCAGATTTATAAAGTAACCAATATTACCAGGAATTTTGTTGTTACCCAGTCAGCAGGTTTAAATATGGATTTCAAGGATAAGTTCAATTTTGGCTTAACCGGCAGAATCGCCTATAACAATGCCCGTTATAGCGTACAAAGTACCCAGAACTCGGATTTTTATACGCAAACTTATATTGCCAACATTAATTACTATATTCATAAAACGCTTATTCTTTCTACTGATTTTAATTATATCATTAATACCGGAAGGGCGGCAGGGTACAATCAAAGTATCCCGCTCTGGAATGCAAGTCTTGCACAGCTATTATTTAAAAAGAAGAATGGTGAGATCCGGATATCTGTTAATGATATCATGAATCAAAATCAAAGCATTGTAACCACTCAAACAGAAAACTATACGGAGAATATAAACACTGTTGTATTAAAACGTTATTTCATGCTAACCTTTACCTATAATCTAAACAGGGCGGGTTCTAACAGCATGCAGCAGCAAAGGAATATGATGATGCCTCCTAACGGCCGCGATTTCAGAGATGGTGGTGGCGGTGAAAGAAGGCAATTTAACAGGCCGCCCGGTAATTAGTGTCGTGTGAGCGATGAAGTTACGTATAAAAAAGTATTAGCTTAAACTTGTAAGTTTTTTTTACCCACAGAGGGCGCAGAGGAAACCCTCTGCGCTCTCCGTGTTTCTTCCTCTGCGTTCTCCGTGGTTAAAAAACTGGTCGAACACCTGATGGCAAAACAAAACGTAACCATTACAAAATACAAGTAATAAAAAAGGCTGCGACATAATCGCAGCCTTTGTACTTACTATTTGTGGTTTCGAAGGTAAGCACAGCCGGCTAAAAGTTTTCAACGCATACACATTAAAAATGAGCCGGATATTTTATTGATTAATCAGTTTGTTATTTTATAGTTCTTAACAGATACTGATAACTTTTTGTCGGTGTAATATTTCCATACCCAGGTGATGGTAAAAGTTGGTATAAAATCGGTTCCCGGTAAAATTTCTTCCACAAAATTAAAAATACCACCGAAAGCGCCTTTCCAGCCTCCGAAGCTTATATAAAATATGATTGCTGAAATTGGCGCCCAGATGATATCTCCTAATTCGCCGATGCCGGGGATGGCATAAGTTGCATAACCTATCAGATCCATCAGGATACAAAAAATTAGAGTGGGCTGCTTTTTCTTCATTCAGATATCAGTTTGGCTTTACTGAATCAAATTCTGCACCAAAAATTTCCCGCCATTTCAATTTAAGTATAGTTTAAATTTTATGGTTTACCCACCATTTGCGTAGAAGTATTTTCAGGCTGCGCTCTAACTGATTAAAGAAAGTTTTAAAGTGGCTTTTTCAAGTGTTTCTTCCTTTTTTGCAAAGCAAAACCGCACCACTTTATTGTCTTGTCCTGATTTATAAAATGCAGATACCGGTATGCAGGTAACGCCATATTGTTTGGTGACCCTGATGGCGAAATCACTGGCAGCCTCATCGCTTATCTGATTGTACCTGTATAACTGGAAATAACTGCCATAACTGGGTAAGGGAGAGAACCTTGTTTGTTCCATCAACTGCTGAAAGTAATCCCTTTTTTGTTGGAGAAATTTACCTAATGATAAATATGATTCTTCCTGCTTTAAATATTGAGATAAAGCTACCTGGAAGGGAGTATTGCAACTGAAACAATTGAACTGATGAACTTTTCTGAATTCTTTCATCAGTTCCAAACTAGCAACACAATAACCTAATTTCCATCCGGTACAGTGATATACTTTACCAAAAGAGAAGCAGACAAAACTCCTTTGAGCAAGATCGGGATAACGAAGAATGGAAAGATGCGGAATATTATCGAAGATAAGATGTTCGTAAACTTCGTCTGAGAGAATAAGTATCTCCGTATCTTTTACAATTTCCCGGAGCTGTGTTATATCATTTTCACGTAACACGGC
>CAXTDO010000763.1:0-3457 GCA_964242315.1 uncultured Flavihumibacter sp. | reverse complement strand
TGCAGCACCAACGATAGGCTGACCCACTCCCAAACTTTTTACCACATTATTGAGGGTAGCTATATTTCCACTGACATCAAAACGGAAACCGTTGAAACTGTTTCTGTAGCCCAGTAATAACTCTACTCCTGTGTTCTGAACTTTTCCGCCGTTCACTGTTGGAGCATTTTGAAAACCTGCTTCCAGTGAAACGGGCAGACTGATCAGCATGCCTATATTGTTCTTTCTATAGTAGTCGGCCGTGAGGTACAGCTTATCATTAAAGAAGGAAGCATCTACTCCGATATCCAGTTGCTCGGTTGTTTCCCATTTCAGATCGGGATTTCCTGGTCTTAACAGGGTGGAACCGATAACAATGGCCTGGTCGCCGGGACCAAGCGTATAATTGTCCGCCGAATTACCGCTCCTTATGGTGCTTAAGTAACCGAATGCAGGAATGGCATCGTTACCAACCTGTCCCCAGCTACCACGAATCTTCAGGTCACTAACGACGTTTTCAAGACTGCTCATAAAAGGTTCTGCAGACAAGCGCCATCCTGCCGATACCGCGGGGAAATAACCCCATTTATTATTCGGGCCAAAGTTGGAGGAACCATCTCTCCTGAGACTAGCAGATAAAAGGTACTTGTCACTTAATGAGTAATCGAGGCGGCCAAAGTAAGATGCTAAAGTGGAGAAGCTGCTGGAGCCGGTGGTACTACGCAGACTTACGTCGCTGGCATTTATAACTGTAAGAGCTTCGTTCAAAAATCCATTTCCATTTGCCGATATAAAATTGCTTCTATTTTTTTGAGCCGATTGCCCCAGCACCGCAGAAATGGAATGTTGCCCAAGCCTTTTAGAATAAGAAAGGGTGTTTTCTACCAGCCAGTTCGACTGATTGGTATAAACTTCAGAAAGGGTTGCCCGGGGGTTGAGGTAAAATCCCCTTTGAACCTGTCCTTGCCAGGCATAAGTTCTATTAAAGCTGGCCGATACACCAACGCTTGTCCTGAATTTAAGTGCGCTTAGAATTTCAACTTCACCGAAGACAGTGCCATATACACGGGAATTAAACAGTTTGTTGTCCATCGTTTTTGCACGCAACACAGGGTTGTCGCCGTCTTTGGTGTAAAAACTACCGTCTCCAAAATAAGCTGAATCAGCACTTAATGTAGGAAAGAACTGTTGGGCGAGGTTGAAAATACCACCCTGCATGGCATCACTGTTCTGTCCTTTGGATTCTGTACTGGTAAAAGCAAGCGATGCACCGAAGTTCATGTGGTCACCTGCTTTAAGGTCAACCGTTGCGCGGCCGGTAAAGCGTTTATACGAGGTTTCAATCATCGTGCCTGCCTGGTCGTTATAACCCAGTGAAAGACGACCTTTCAGGTTTTTGGTGCCACCTGAAACGTTCAGGTCATAATTTTGTAATGGAGCTTTTCTAAATATCAGGTCAATCATATTGGTTCCCTCACCAAATGATTTGGGATTTGCCCATTGAGGATTGAGCGCCAGGCCTGAATTGGTATAGATCTCATTTGCCATGGTGGCAAATTCCTGTGCGTTCAAAAATTCCGGTTGGCGCCACAACTGGGCATAGCCTGTGTAAGCATTTACATTCACTACTGCCGCGCCTTCTTTGCCGCGTTTGGTGGTAACAAGTATAACACCGTTTGCACCGCGTGAACCATATATAGCCGCTGAAGCAGCATCTTTCAGCACTTCAATAGATTCGATGTCATTCGGATTAATGATAGACATGGCATCTACGCCATAGGAACTATTCGGTATACCCATACTTTCCGCACCCAACGGAACACCGTCCACTACATACAAAGGCTGATTGCCGCCGGTAGTGCCAACACCCCTGATACGTACCGAGCTTGCACCTCCGGGTGCGCCACTTGTTTGGGTGATATATACACCAGGCACTTTGCCTTCAATAGCCGCAGTAAAATTACTTGCAGGCACCTTTAAAAGCTCACTGGAACTTATAGACGAAATAGCGCCGGTCAGGTCTTTCTTTCTTTTTGTTCCATATCCCACCACCACTACCTGATCTAATCCTGCACTTACTTCTTCCAGAGTGATAGTAAGTGTTGTCTGGTTGTTTGTTCTTACGGTCAGGGTTTGAAAACCTACACTGGACAGTTCCAGCACAACGTTTTCATTAGTAGGCACGGTTAATGTAAAACGCCCGTCACTGTTGGTGGTGGTTCCGTTCTTAGTGCCTGCCACCATTACAGATACGCCATCTACCGGGTTGCCGGTTTTATTAATCACCCGCCCTTTTATTTCAACGGGCGGCGCTGCCGTATGCGCATGTGCGCTGACGATAAAAGCAACAATAAGTGAAACTGTGAAAATTATAGATAAGAAAGGCTTTACTAACGGAATTTTGAAGCCGGGACCATGTGGATGTTTGAATGATACAATCATAAGAGGTAGGTAAGTTTTGGTAGATTTAAATAAGCTTTTCTCAGCAGTGCAGGTAGACACCATTGCTGCTTTGAATGTTTGCGAATGTATGATAGTTTGCTGACTTGAAAAGCAGATAAAAGCAATCTCTTTAAGAGACGACAGCTATTTGATGATCAAGACTAAATTTAAATAGCGACTGTTTTAAGTCAGAAGGTAACCGCAAAGGACGCAAAGAGATCCAAATTAAAAGATATACCCTATTTGTTTTGATGCCGGCATACATCTTTGCGCCTTTTGCGGGTTTCCCTTTGCGTCCTCTGCGGTTCCCTTCTGACGTAGAATTGGATGCGCTATCATAACCACTATCTCTTAACTTAACGTGAATACTGGATTAGCTAATACTTATAAATGACTGTTATCAACACAAAAAAGAGGGAACGACCTGGCGAAGCGGATGAGCTTCGCCAGGTCGTTCCCTCTTTTTTGGTCAAACATAGTTCGCCGAAATACTCAGAACTTTGCTTAACTCGATGACTTACATTTAAAGTAATCCAATATTCACGTTAACTTAATAACATTGCCCTAACGGGACCCGCTCCTGACAACACACATTGTTACCTTTATCTTGCGTGCTATTTGTATTTGAATTTCAGTATAATTGTTTTTGAAAAAACAGTTAGCTTGAAAAGGTATAGAAGTTACCTTTTAAAACAGAGGCAACGACATTGAATTATAATTATAAATCCGAATTATAACCTTGACAAGGCTATCAAACCAAATACCCAAACAAATCATCATTCTTATTAAGCTCGGTGACTTTAAATTTTGACCGCTCCATGTTTGCCATCAGTGCTTTGTAGTCGTCTTTGCATTTGAGTTCTATGCCTACCAGTGCCGGACCGGTTTCTTTATTATGTTTTTGCATGTATTCGAAGCGGGTAATATCATCGGTTGGTCCTAATACGGTGTTTACAAATTCTTTCAGGGCTCCAGGCCGCTGGGCGAAGTTGATCAGGAAATAATGTTTTAATCCTTCAAACTGAAGAGAGCGTTC
>CAXTDO010000762.1:0-3459 GCA_964242315.1 uncultured Flavihumibacter sp. | reverse complement strand
GGCAGACCCTTCTTTTGGATCTTTCTTAACCGCAGAGTACACAGAGGAGGAAACACAGAGGGCGCAGAGGGTTTCCTCTGCGCCCTCTGTTTTTCCTCCTCTGTGTACTCTGCGGTTAAAAAAGTTGCCGTCAGCAACTTATAAATTTAATGATGGCATCATAAACTATATCCAGTTCTGAAACGCTGATACAATAAGGCGGCATAAGATAGATAGTATTGCCAAGCGGCCGTAAATAAATACCTTTATTCAACATAAAAGCCGTTACTTCCCGGCTGATGGTATTGAGGTAATTATAATCTGCCGAACTATACTCAAAAGCGACGATGGTGCCCAGACAACGTGCATTCAAAACATCGGAATGCTTTTGAAGCTCCACTGTAAATTGCCTGTTGCTGTTAGAGATGATTTCCATATTTACTTTACAGGTTTCTTCCTGAAACAGGTCAAGACTGGCCAGCGCAGCAGTACATGCCAAAGGATTAGCCGTAAAGGAATGACCATGAAAAAAAGTCTTCCGCTTGTCCTGATCTAAAAACGCTTCAACAATTTTTTGCGTGCAGGCGGTAACGCCCAGGGCCATGGTACCACCGGTAAGCCCTTTTGACAGGCAGATAATATCAGGCTTTGCTTTCATATGTTCGCTTGCAAACAGGCGTCCGGTTCTGCCAAATCCCGTCATCACTTCATCTGCAATACAGATGATATCATGTTGCCGACATGACAAAATCAGTTCATCCATTAAGGCAGCATCATACATTTTCATTCCGCCCGCGCCCTGTAAAAGAGGTTCATAAATAAATGCTGCCGTATGTTGGGCGTTAAGGCGGATTGTTTCTTTAAGTTCATGTAGATTTTCAAGGGTGGGGGTGTCTATAAAAATCACCTCAAATAATTTATCCTGAAAGGCCATCGTAAAAACGCTACGGTCACTTACACTCATGGCACCGAATGTATCGCCATGATAGGAGTTGTTGAAGGCAAGTATATTTGTTTTTTTTAATGACTTTCCGGATGACTTGTTCCACCAATACTGAAGTGCCATTTTTAATGCCACTTCTGTGGATGTAGAACCGTTATCGGAATAAAATATCTTTGAAAATTTTCCCGGTAAAATTTGTATCAGCCGTTCTGCTAATTCTACAGCAGGCCGGTGCGTGAACCCGGCAAATATCACCTGTTCCAACTCCAGTGCCTGCCGGTAAATTCTTTCTGCGATATAGGGATGCGCATGCCCGTGTATGTTAACCCACCAACTGCTGATAGCATCAATATAGCGGTTACCGGCTTCATCAATAAGATACACTCCTTCTCCTTTTATAATAGGTATGGGATCGGGAGCGTCAACTAACGGAGTAAAAGGATGCCAGATATATTGCTTGTCTTTATCTTTCAGAGATTGCATATGGAGGCATAAATTTATATGTAAATTCATTTAAAATTCCAATATGCGGATCACCAGGCTTATTATGTTTCTTATGAGTGGATTTTTTTTAATGATCGGATGTAACAACAACTCTAACAGGCGTTTAATTAAAGTGGGAAAAGATACGGTTCATAGTCCGAAAGCTGAGGATACTGATACTTCAACTTATGATGCCTGTTATGAAGATTTTTTTAAAGGGCTTCCCAGGTTCGATGATTCGTCAGGTGCGCGCCTGGTATGGAGCACAGGAAAAAGAAAAAGCCTGACTCAATTTTTTAAAGATGAATTCATGAGCGCCGTTTCGCAGTACGGAAAAAAAGACCTTGATGGCGATGGTACAACCGAGCTTATCGTTTTCAATTATACAGGTGGCCCCCATTGTTGTGACGAATACTATTTTTTCAGTCAGAAGAATGAAAAGGAGTTTGAATACAGAGCACACCTTATGGGCGGACAGGCCTGCATAGAAGCTACTACCAACACGATCAGCTATTCATTAAGCGAAACTTTTGGTTATTTTTTTAGCTGTTATGCATGCGGATTTTCTGACAGCTCCGGCGCTTTCAAAACAATGCGTGAAATTCAGTTAAAGTATACCGGAGCCAGACTGGAAGTAGTTGCTTACGATACCTTGGCAGCTAAACAGAATATTATCAACCTGCGGATTTTGAACGAGCATGGCTTTGAAAAAATTGAAGGGCTGATGGACAATGGCTGGAGAAAGGAATTTGCGATCAATCTTGCCATCTGGCATTACAACCATAACAAGAACTGGAAGCAGACAAAAAAGCTGTTTGAGGAATATTATACCTTTAATGACGCTCCCAGGGTATGGACCGAATTTCACCGTACGATGGTGGAGGCGGGTAAAGAGAATAGCTTTTGATAATGATTAATGGTTAATGAGAGGGAACGACCTGTGAGGTTTCCAAGAACCTCAGAGGTCTTGAATACAGGTTGTTACCTCCTCTCAAGACCTGTGAGGTTTTAAGAAACCTCACAGGTCGTTCCCCCTCTCATACCTCATACCGGATACATCAAACATCCATGCAACGCTTTTGCGTAATCGCTTGTCAAACCAATGTAATACAACCGATGGTCGATCACTTCAAGTTAGTAAAAGATTGTTTGAAAGGTAAGCGCGACGCGCAAAAGCAATTGTATGAACATTATGCCGCTGAAATGCTGGCTGTATGCTACCGGTATACCAAGTCAACTTCGGATGCGGAAGATGTTTTACAGGATGGATTTGTAAAAGTATTTACTCATCTGCACCAGTTTAAAGCAGACGGCGAAATAGGCGCATGGATAAGACGGATCATGGTTAATACCGCCATCAACTATTTAAAGAAAAGCAGCCGCTACCAGTCTGACCTTGCCTTTTCCGAACTCTCCATGCACCCGGTTTATTTCGACAACCCCGAGGTACACATGCAGGCAAAAGAGCTGGCAGATCTTATCAGGCAACTGCCGCCCGGCTTCCAGACAATTTTCAATTTACATGCCGTTGAAGGATTCACACATGTGGAGATAGGGCAGATGCTGGGCATCAACGAAGGTACCTCGCGCTCGCAATACTCCAGGGCAAGGGCATTACTGATAAGCTGGATAAAAAAAAATGAGGTTGATAGTAAAATAGCATCGTATGCAAGACAATGATTTTGAAAAACAGGTTCATCAAAAGATGGGGGAACTGAAACTTCTTCCATCCGAAGCTGTTTGGGAGCAGGTAGAAAGACGGCTGCATCGTAAAGAAAAACGCAGAGGCTGGATCATATGGTTTCCATTGCTATTATCCGGACTTTCCCTGGCAGGTTATTTTTCATTGCACACCAGGCAATTACTACACTCAATTCGAACACCAATAGCCGTTAACAAACCTGTTCAAAAGCAACCTGATACATCAGCCGTACCTTATAAAAGTCAGATGGCATCTACCGCCAATAATAGGAATGTAGCAAAACCATCTTTTCAAAAAGTAGCCGCAATCATATTTGACAAAGCACCGGTTGCCGGAAAAGCAACCAGTAAGG
>CAXTDO010000761.1:0-3466 GCA_964242315.1 uncultured Flavihumibacter sp. | reverse complement strand
ATCCCTATCAAACAGCCCCACCGCAATACAAGGCCATGTATGAAAATAAGGAAATGCAGGTGAACGCCAATGTGCCGGAGCAGTTCCGTGAAAAAGTGAAAAATGATCTGAAGGGTTATTATTCGCACATGTCGGCACTGGATGATTGTATTGGAAAGATATGGCAGGCTATTAAAGATGCTGGTATAGAAAACAATACCATATTTGTTTTCACTGCCGACCATGGCGACCTGGTAGGCGCTCATGGGTTCTGGAATAAACAGCAGCCTTACGAGGAAAGTATCCGTGTTCCTTTTCTGATACATTACCCTTCTGCATTTGGCAAGATAGGCAAAACCGCTACCTTGCTTTTGAATACACCCGATATCATGCCTACTCTTTTAGGGTTTTCTAAAATACCAGTCCCGGCATCGGTAGAAGGCAAAGACCTCTCGTCAATCATTTTGGGAAAAGCAAAAGACACCATCGACGGAACTTTAATATCCTGTGTACAGCCTTTTGGTCAATGGACCAGGAAACTGGGCGGCAAAGAATACCGGGGAATTGTTACCAAACAATACACTTATGTAAGGGATCTTAAAGGTGCTTGGTTGCTTTTCGACAATGTAAAAGATCCGCTTCAGATGAATAATTTGGTGGGCCATGAAGATTTTAAACAGGTTCAGCAGGAACTTGACGTGCGCCTGAATAAAATGCTTAAGGAAAGAAAAGATGATTTCCTTCCGGGGATGGAGTATGTGAAGAAATGGAATTATGTAGTGGATGAAAATGAAACGGTACCTTATATTAAAATGAATTACGAGGGCAAGCCTATTGTAGAATAGCTTCCTTTTGTCTGAACTGTGATTAAGCTGATTAAATGATGGGCTATGATTATCTCGAAATCATAGCCCATCATTTAATCAGCTTAATCACAGTTCAAAACAAAAATACACATGCACTATGAATAAGTTAATTATAATAACAGCTTTATCAATTCCACTATTATTTTTTTCGTTCAGAAAAAAGCAACAACAAAAACCAAACATCATCTTCCTGCTGGCAGATGACATGCGCTACAACTCACTGGGCTGCATGGGAAACTCCGTTATCAAAACACCTAACATAGACCGGCTTGCAAGCCATGGCACCATCTTCAAGAATGCTTATGTTACTACCTCCATATGTTGTATCAGCCGTGCAAGCATCTTTAGCGGACAATACGCCGCCAGGCATCGCATCTACGATTTTACTACCAACTTCTCCGATTCCGCCCGCCGCAATAATTTTCCGGCTATCCTAAAACGTAACGGTTATTACACCGGCTTTATTGGAAAATATGGAGTTGGAGACAGCCTTCCCGCAGTTGACTACAATTACTGGAAGGGATTTCCAGGCCAGGGCGTTTTCTTTTATAAAGATGCAGCAGGGAAACCGCTCCATAGCACGGATATGATGGGTGACCAGGCGCTGGAATTTTTAAGAACAAGAGATAAATCGAAGCCATTTTGTTTACAGGTAAGTTTTAAAGCGCCTCATGTAGAAGATAATAATAAGCTTCATAACGGCTATGTGTACAGTCCCTTTTATGAAAATTATTACAGCAAAGAAATAATCCCTCCATCGCCAACAGGTGATGATAAATTTTATCTTGCTTTTCCCCAACCTTTCCGGGTTAATGCAAAAGGTATTACAAATGAAGCGCGGGTACGGTGGCAGCAAAGATTTTCGACACCGGAGAAATACCAGGAGTCTGTTAAATCTTACTACAGGCTGGTTACCGGCATGGATGATAACATTAAAAGAATTGTTGATGAACTGGTAAAGTCAGGACTGGAAAAGAATACAGTGATAATTTTTTCCGGCGATAACGGATATGCTTTCGGAGACCACGGATTAGAAGGCAAGTGGTTTGGACAAAATGAATCTATCAGGGTTCCCACTATTATCTATGATGGCCGAAACCCGGCGGATCAGCATAATAACGAACAGCTTGTTTTGAATGTGGATCTTGCGCCAACAATCCTTGATTATGCAGGCCTGCAGGCTCCTGCGTCCATGCAGGGAAAAAGCCTGCAACCTCTTGTTCAGGGAACGACGGCGGCTTTGCGAAAGGAATTTTATTACGATCACCAGTACGACACGGAAGGTACTAAAGTCTACCTTCCAAAATCGGAAGGTTTGGTGCAACTACGTTACAAGTACATGAGATACTTTAACGGCAAAGATCCGGACAACTTTTTTTATGAAGAATTATATGATCAGTTGCTGGACCCGTTTGAAGTACATAATCTTTCCAACAATCCTGATGAGGCCGAAAGGAAGGAACAAATGATAAAGAGCATGAAAGCATTGCGAAGTGAGCTGAGATAGGTGGCTTTTATGATTCTTTATTAATTAAATTTAGGCTCCGAAAGATTTTGAAATCATTATAATAATATCAATCATGAAAAGAATAGCAATCAATGGATTTGGAAGGATCGGCAGGGCATCTTTTAAAGTAATCATGGAAACGGAAGGACTGGAAATAATTGCCATCAATGACCTGATGTCTTTGGAAAATGCAGCTTACTTGCTGAAGTATGATAGTAACTATGGCAAGTATGAACATGACATCGAAGTGAAAGAAGATCATTTAATAGTAAACGGAAAGAAAATATTATTTTATTCCGAACGCGAGCCTGCAAAACTACCCTGGAAGGACCTTGACATAGAAGTGGTGATTGAAAGTACGGGCTTCTTCACCAACAAGGAAGATGCTGAAAAACACATTGCAGCAGGCGCAAAAACGGTGGTAATTTCCGGTCCCACAAAAAGTAAGGACGCACCTACTGTTGTGCATGGCGTTAATACGGACGATGGCAAAACGGCCGTGTTTTCCTGTGGAAGCTGCACCACCAACAACATAGGACCTATCATGGAAATCCTGGGTAGACGGATCGGCATCAAGAAAGCAATATTAAATACGGTGCATGCATTTACTGCGTCGCAATCACTGGTAGATGCTCCTTCAAAAAGAGAACCAAGGATGGGCCGTTCGGGTGCCATCAACCTGGCTCCTGCTTCAACTGGCGCAGCGATTGCCATTACTAAAGCGCTGCCGGAACTGGAAGGCAAGTTTGATGGTGTTGCTATTCGTACACCCGTTCCCGTTGGATCTATCTCCGATATCACTTTTATAGCGGAACGAAATACCACACCCGAAGAGATCACTAATATCCTGATTGAAGAAGCGGCAACCGACCGGTATAAGCTGGTGTTGGCGGTAACCGACGAACCACTGGTATCAACCGACATCATTAAAAGTCCCTTTGCCACGCTTGTTGATCTTGATATGACTAGGGTAGTTGATGGCGATCTTGTGAAAGTAATGGCATGGTATGATAACGAATGGGGTTTTACCAACCAGATGATACGGCAAATTGTTGCCCTTTGATATTTTTTAACCACGGAGGAAAAGCCGAGGTAGCACGGAGGTCCACGGAGG
>CAXTDO010000760.1:0-3471 GCA_964242315.1 uncultured Flavihumibacter sp. | reverse complement strand
CCTTTATGTACAAAGGTTTAGGGCAGGCGGCAAGCTTAGGTATGGGAAAAGGCCTCGGTGAACTTTACGGGTTTCAGTTTACCGGTATGTTAGCCTGGATATTAAGATTGTGCTTTTTTAACTACTTCATGCCTTCAAGAAGAGTGATGATGAGAGTTATAAGCGACTGGTTCTTTTTATTCATTAAAGGACAAAGAAAAGGCTTGTATATGTTTAATAAGTCACCAGAAAATGTACATGAAAAAGAAATTATTAACCAACAACAATTTGTAGTTTAAAGCAACAAAATCCTACAACATTTTATGAGAATTTCGAGTCACGAAAAAGTTATTTTTTTGCTGAATTTCCTTTCTCTATTCCAGCTTAATAGTTTTGCCCAAAACTCGCAGCTTGACAGGTATATAGATACGGCACTTAAAAATAATCTTGTTGTTCAGCAAAAATGTATTTCTTATGAAAAGGCGTCTTATGCACTTGAAATAGCCAACTCGTTATTTCTTCCCACAATATCTGCTCAGGGAAATTACATAAACGCAGAAGGAGGACGCAATATTGAGCTGCCGCTCGGAACCTTGTTAAATAATGTATACGCAAGCCTTAACCAGCTTACCACTTCTAACAAATTTCCCAAAATAGCAGACGAGTCTGTAAATTTTTTACAAACAAATTTCTACGAAGCAAAAGTCCATACAACAGTACCAATTGTTAACACAGGCATTAGTTACCAAAAAAAAATTACATCGCAGCAATTGAAATTGCAGGAATACGAGATAGAAGCTTATAAGCGTGAATTGATAAAGAATGTAAAATCGGCCTATTACAATTACCTTAATGCATTGCAGCTTGTAAGTATTTACCAGTCATCGCTGGCACTGGCAATGGAAGGAAAACGGACAAATGAAAAATTACTGGAGAACGGTAAGGGCCTGCCCGCATATGTATCGCGTTCTGAAGGCGAAGTGGCCGGAATTGAAGCAAGCATTATACGTTATCAGAAACAAGCAGAAAATGCCATGTTGTATTTTAATTTTCTGCTAAACCGCGAAAGCAATTTGCCTATCAGTGCTCCGCAGGATGAAGAGGTATCGTTAAAACAAACCATCGGGTTTATCAGCCGGAAGATTGGTATTAATGAGCGTGAAGAATTACAATCACTAAATGAGGCAGTGGAGATAACAAAGAATCAGGAAAAAATGATGAAGACATTTGTTGTTCCTAAAGTAAACGGGTTTGTAGATCTGGGCTTACAGGCCGAGCACATGAAATTCAACAATCAGGCTAAATATTATATGTTCGGTCTGCAAATAGAGGTTCCGATTTTTGAAGGAAAGCGAAACAGCTACAAGGTAAAGCAGGCTGCGCTGGATGTTAAAAATTCAAAGCTTGCAACGCAGGAAACATTGGAACAGTTGAACTTAAGCGCAACAATATCAAAAAATAATTTAATAGCGGAATGGAACAATTATCAGTCATCCCTCAAACAGGTAGATGCCGCATCGTCTTATTACCGGTTAACAGAGCGCGGCTATAAAGCCGGTACAAGTTCATACATTGAAACCCTGGATGCCCGCAATAACCTGTTGACAACAAAACTTTCTTCACAGATTTCATTGTTTAACGTGTTGATCGCTACAGCAGATCTGGAACGCCAGACGGCATCTTACCAATTAAAACAATAAATATTACCTGAGCATATGCAAGAAATCTATTTTAAAATAAACCATCAAATAAGGCAACATTGCTTTGGGCTGATAATGATATCTATATTGATTTTTTCATGCAGGAACCCGGTGAAAACAACAGCCATATCATATCAGGATACCATACCGGTAAAAGTTGTTGCCCTTGCACAAGAACATTCCAATGAGCCTATTCATACATCCGGAACTTTCACTACCGATGATGAAGTTATCCTGTCGTTTAAAAACGGCGGCATAATAGATCATATCTACGTGCACGAGGGAGATCAGGTTGTTAAGGGTCAACTGCTTGCAACGGTTAAAAAAACAGAAGTAAATGCAGGTGCCCAGCAGGCAGCTCTGGCTTATGAAAAAGCTGACAGAGATTACCAGCGTGCTGTAAATTTATACAAGGATAGTGTTGCAACTTTAGAGCAGGTGCAGAATGCTAAAACTGCTGTGGATATAGCCAAACAGCAGGTAACTATGATTGGATTTAACCAGAATGCCTCTGAAATAAGAGCTACTGCAAGCGGGTACGTGTTGCAACGGTTTGCTGTGGAAGGACAAACCGCCGGTCCGGGCGTTCCGGTTTTTAGAATCAATGGAGCCACGAAGGGAAACTGGTTTTTAAAGGTGGGCGTGAATGAGAAGCAATTGAATATGATCAGCATGGGTGATTCGGCATTGCTTAATTCAGATGCTTTTCCGGCACAGGCACTTACCGGAACTGTTGATAAAAAATCAAAGGGCATAGACCCATCCAGTGGAACATTCAACGTATATATAAAAATCTGCGGCCAAAAGATACCTGCTATTGTTTATGGAATGTTTGCCAAAGCAGTAATCACTCCGGCTATATCAAACTCCAACTGGAAAATATCTTATAATGCTTTGCTGGATGGGCAGGAAGGATCAGGCTATGTATTTATTACAAATGATGGTAAGAAAGCTCAAAAGGTACCAGTAGTTATCAATTCAATCAGTAAGGACGGAGTGCTGATAAGCTCGGGGCTGGAGAATGCGAAATATTTAATCGCATCGGGAGGCGCCTATTTAAATGATGGATCAAACATTACAATTACAAACGAATAGCCTGAATGAAAATCTCAGATTACGCTGTTAAAAATTATCAGTTTACTTTATTGATGACATTGATGGTGATAGCGTTAGGGCTTAGCACAATTTTCACCATGCAGCGGTCGGAAGATCCGGAAATTAAACAACCCATATTTCCGGTTGTTGTTGTGTACCCCGGAACCAGTCCCAAAGACATGGAAGAGCTGGTTGTAAAACCTCTTGAAAGTAAGATTTACGCCCTTGCAAATATTAAACAGATCAAGACCACCATTAATAACGGGCTCGCCGTATTACTGGTAGAATATAAGTACAGTCACAAGGTTGATGATGATTACCACGAGCTTGTAGGAGTGATAGGATCAGCAAGGAGTTCATTGCCGCAGGATATTTTAAATATTGAAATAAAGCGTTTTGAACCTTCGGGAGTAAATGTTATGCAGATAGCTCTTATTTCTGAAAACGCTTCCAGAGCATTATTAAAACAACATGCTGAACGGCTAAGGGATGAGCTTGAAAAAGTTACTGCTTTAAAAGACGTCACTATCAACGGACTTTCCCAACAGCTTATACGCGTTGATGTTGACCCCGGGAAGATGTCGAAATTGCATCTGACGCTGCCTTCTGTAATTGAAGCCGTTAAAAGCGAATCGCTCAACATACCCGGCGGAAGTGTCAATGGCGATGAAAAAACCTTCAGCGTTATTACAGGAGG
>CAXTDO010000759.1:2000-3472 GCA_964242315.1 uncultured Flavihumibacter sp. | reverse complement strand
CCCATCAACTGCCTATTTGCAAATAAATCGTAACATTCATTCCACCGATTAAAATATTGCCGATGGCAATGCCTTCACTGGTTAATTGAGAAATGGTTATGTAACCTTCGGCTATCGGAAAACGGATACCAACCAGAATGTTCTGTAAACCGTGCACTCTCAGTTGAGCGTAGCTTTCGGCCATTGCCTCTTCCAAATAAGTGAGCAGACTGGAACGAAAATAGGCACTCATTCTAACTTGCGCCCTCAACTGGCGTAACAGACCAAATCTCGGCGAGAGAATACTGTGAACCCATTCATGATAAAGAGTTAAGCGTTGCTCAATCAAGATTTGATTACGACTGACAGCAATGTTTCCCCAGGCGTCTGTTTCTCCAAGTGCTCCGCTTGGCAATCTAAAGGGTCGTGTGATACGCGGCGGAATTCCAACCGGCGGTGGAGTACCGACATTCGGCATTCGCCTAACTTGTGGTCTGCCCCTACCGGCGACTGAGAGTGCACTCCTTCTCAACAGAATCGCGGAGATTACCGTAATTCCCAAAATATTTACTGCTGTTGCAAAATGCCGGGCAGCAAGGTCTAAATCCGCATCATTATGGGCATTGATAGCGGTAGTGGCAAATCTATAAAGCTCTTCCGAGCCGCTGTAAACGCCACCACCAATAGTCGCTAACCCAACCACCAATAAAATAACATCAACTATTTCCCCGATCCCGAAAAAATGCGAACCTGCCCAAACAACTATAGTTCCGGCAATAATTGCCAGTGCTGTTGGTGTCAGCATTTGTCGTACCTGTTCCTGCGCTTCCGCTGGAAGCAACGGAATCGAACGGCGCATTGCTTCGCCGGTTTTCTGTTCCGTGCTCATTGTTCTTAAATCCGGCATGCACTACTTTTAGAAAACAAATAAAATATACGTTTGAAAAGTATATCTTAAGGAATTTTTTAGCAAATCTGCAAATTTATTGAAAAGCACTTAAGTTCCATTCTGAAACAATTAAATCCAACTTTTAATGAATACAAAAATTGTTTCTGACCTGATACACAATTCACAATTTTCAAAGGGATAAATGCCCTACATATGTTCTGGTTCCAATATCGGTATTAAACCGAATTTACAATGTATTATTGAGAACGACAATTTACAAAGAACGTACAAGTTAAATGCAGCCAATATCAAAGTTACACAAGAGATACTTGCGACTGCTATTCGGCTAGATTAACTAATATTTAAGTTCGCCGGAAATTTTACTTCACCTGAAGCGTTAAGGGATATTGCTTTGCACAGCATATTTAATCTTGATTAATAGACAACGGCTATTATCAGAGAAAGCATTGCTATAAAAAGAATACAACTTTGGAAAAGAAAGAGAGAATAAAATAAATAATATGTGCCCCAATGCCTGGAGTTGCTGATTATTTTTATTAAGCTCAAAAAGGGAATCAGCTGCAGCAGTAGAAAGGTTAAGGAT
>CAXTDO010000759.1:0-1990 GCA_964242315.1 uncultured Flavihumibacter sp. | reverse complement strand
AGCACATTTTTCCGCTTTCTGAATACACGTTTGTAATAATATTAGAAAAAGAAAATTTCTGCCAACTCGTATTGCATAATAGGAAAATAATTTCTATATTAATTGTCAATAAATAGTTTTTTATGGGAGATAATTTTTTGTCAGCAATACGTTGTAAAGTGGGTGGAGAGTGGCTAGACCCTGCTAAAATGATTTTTATTACTACCAACAATAGCTGGATTATAGGGCCATACTACTACCTGTCAACTTTTGCTACAAATTTGCGGGCGAATAAGGAAGCACAACAAGCTCTTATGTATAGACACGATCCTGAAAATCCCGGTAAAGAATTGAAACCTGTAAAATTTGGAAGAAGAAGAACTGATGAAATTCCGGTTGATAAAATTATGAAAGGCGGTTTCAGAGAATTGATAAAAGGACAAAATCCCGATGCTGATCTTGAAAATTTGAACATAGAAGTGAAGAAGCGCTCCTGCTTAAATGGTGTCATATATGCCAATGATAATATTAAAGAAAAATACCGCTTAACGGATCTTTATACAGCGGCCGGTAATTATTTTTCAAGCATTACTTTAGAATCTCATCACATCGTTGAAAAATCAATGCTTAAGAAGGCAGGAAAAAATACGAATGATTTGGCAGATCCTATGGCTCCTTGTGTACTATTAAAAGGAGAATTACATCGGCGTCTTTTCACTCCAGAAGGTACAATATTTAGAAACAACTGGAACAAGAAGAAAGAGGATATAAAAAGTTTTTATAATGAATTTTATAGCAGCCCTGAATTTAGTGACCTTAAAGAAATTGCAGAACTCATTATTAACAGGGCTTTCCATCCTGTCAACTAGCTCCCTTATTCGTTCAAAGTAGTTGTAAGGTTACCCACCGATGTCTTAAAAGACTTTACACGCCCTCTGCAAACCCATGGCTACGCGTCTATGACGACCTGGGTAAAAAACCGGGCATTACCGTCATCCATTGTCTACCGCTAGGACACAAGTTATGCATCATATTTCAGCCGATCGTCTGTTGAATTTAAGAGTGCTGTTAGACACATAATATCGGTAGAAAAACAAATACGAGTCCATTAAGTGCCGTAGGCACGCAATATGGATTGTTGCTACAAATGCTTACTCTTTTGAAAATCAGTATTAACCAATATTGCGTGCCTACGGCACTTTTGTACTCGTATTGTTTTTTCTGCCGATATTACGTGCCTAAAGGCACTGGGTTAAGCCCATTCAGCAGTTCGAAATGCACAGCCAGTTGCTTAGAACTAAAATTTCTTGTTAGTGACCCTGCTTCATTTAGATTTCAAAACTTGGTACCGGAGCATGAGTCGCTTAAAGGGGGCCGTGAAGTCTGGCAAATATCGAGAAATCCTCAATAATTAAAATACTCAGAGAGTCATCCGTGATCGCGGGGTAGGGTAATAATCCGAATAGCAAAGCCTGCAATTTTGACCGGGACGAGCTTGCTTCAGAAAACGAAACAAATCTGCTTATAAAGTTTGAGCCATCACGTCACGAAACGCTTACCTCAACAGACTCCAATGTTTACTAATGCAATCACCCACCAATCATAACGGTCAAACAACCAAGTGTTATGGTACCGCCATGTGCCGTGGAATCACCCACCCTGGCGGCCGGTTTACCACCTATCATTACAGAGGATGATCCCTTTATAATACTGTCGGGAGGTCCAACACAGGTACACATATCACCCACAGTGGCAGCAGGTAATCCTCCTATTAAAACGGTAGCTGTTCCGGGAGGCAGGATGGGGCCACCAACATGAGGAACGGGAGGCACTCCAGGTGTTACCATAGGGCAAACATGCATATCAGATATTCTTGCGGCCGGAGGCATGATGTTGATTTTTTGCTAATTAATTTTTACCATTGAGCCCGATATTTCAGCTATTGCTGACGATGATAATTTAGCCTTTGAAGTACCTTCCAATTCCAAACTACTTCCGGCTTTAATAGATA
>CAXTDO010000758.1:0-3487 GCA_964242315.1 uncultured Flavihumibacter sp. | reverse complement strand
GAGCAGGTGTAATTTTGTCGCTATGTCAAGAAGCATAATGTTGTTCTCTATAGCACCTATATTGAATACCGTGATATTTTTGCCATTCTTTGTTGCCAGCATTTTTATTGACTCGGAAATTGAGCCATTCTGGCCCAGTTCCAGAATGCAGGTATTGCCTATTAATTCGCTGGTTACAAAGTGTTCCAGCGATCCCGTCATGTTTGCAATTTCCGCATACTTATTATCAGCGATCTTTTGTAAAGCTTCTCTTATGGTTACCTGACCTTTGATCACTGATATGGCCGCCTTCCCAACACCTGTCCCAATCAAATTCTTTGATACCACTCCCAGCTTTTGAAATAGCCTGAATAAAGAATACTGCCCTGCAAATCTTATCACGTCATCCATCTGCGGGTTCCCCTCAGCTTCCCGGACAACGGACTGGTAATCTGTATAAAAAGTATTGTGCTCGGAGAGAAAGTATTTTATTTCCTGATGTGTTATGATCGAATCACCGGAAAAACAAAACCAAACACTATCCAAAGTGGAGGGCGATGAAAAGTTATCCGCACCGATATCTGCGTGCAATTGTTGTTTGGCTGAGTTTAGATCTGCAGCCAAAAATAAATATCTGAATTCGTAGTGCTTTCTGCAAGTAGCGAGCGTCCCCGACAGGTCGAATATATTCACATCCCTGTTGCAGTCTATATGATTCATCAACCTTTCTGCATTTTGTTTAAGGGCATTTTTGGTTTTTCCAGAAAGAACTATAAGATACGGAGGCGGATGCCTTCGCGTGTTGTTTATGCTTAAGGTTGTGTTCGCCTCTTCGATAACCACATGGCAGTTGGTGCCACTAAACCCAAAAGAACTAATTCCTGCAATGCGTCGAATATTCTGAGCAGTTTTCCAGGGTCTGAGCTCGGTATTTATATAAACGGGCGAGTCGCTCAGGTCAATGAAGGGATTTAACCGGTTAAAATTCGCCGAGGGAAATAGCACCTTTTCTTTTAAAGCCATAATAGCTTTAACTAAACCAACAAGGCCAGCCGCCGAGCTGCAATGGCCAATATTACCCTTTACGCTTGAAACCGAGCAGAAATTGTTTTTAGTTGTAACCTTTTTAAAAGCCATATTTATCCCTTCGATTTCGAGTGGATCGCCCAGTCGCGTTCCTGTTCCATGAGCTTCCAAATAGGTTATATGCTCGGGGTTTATCTGTGTGTCTGCCCAGGTGCGGCTAAGAACCTCTGCCTGAGCTACACTACTGGGCGACGATAAACTGGTTGATCGGTGCGCATCCTGATTAACAGCGGTTCCCCTTATTACACAATGAATGTTATCGCCATCTTTTACGGCATTTTCATGAAGTTTTAAAAGAACGCAAACCGCTGCCTCACCAATGGCTGTTCCATCTGCCATCGCGTCGAAGGGACGGGCTATTCCTTCTGGTGAAAGAATTCCAATCTTACTGGAGCCTTTTACAACCGGGAAAAGATTGAGGTTTACCCCACAAACTATAGCATGTGTACATTGGCCCAGCATAAGGTGATTACAGGCGTCGTGTAGCGCTACTAAAGAAGATGAACAGGCGGTGTCTATCATAGCGGCCTTGCCTGTAAGTTTGAAATAACGGGAAATTCTCCCTGCAGTGTTGGCATTGACGTTTCCTGTAGCAATCAGCGCATCAGCTGAATGTTCCTGTGGCAGGTTAAAATATTGTGATTGGATATCGCCAACCAAAACAATCGTATCTGTTCCTGCAAAAGAATCAACATCATATCCGGCGTCTTCTATCGCTTCGTATACCACTTCCAACAGCAACCGTTGTTGCGGATCAATAAGTTTGGCCTCTCCCGGGAGTATGTTGAAGAATTCACAATCAAATTGATCTATGTTCTCAATAGTACCCTGTGGAAGATAGTTTTTTTTAACGGATGAACCGCTAAATGCCAGCCGTTGAAACGACATATCTGTCACATGATCGCTCCCCGTTTTCAGATTTTCACAAAATTCTGCAATGGAGTTAGCGGAAGGAAATCGTCCCGACATGCCAATTACGGCCACTTGTTTATACATCTACATTAAAATAAAAATCAGGAAAGGTTGTACTCGTTATATTCCGGGGTATCATTGCCCGAAACAATTGTTGCAAGCTCCTCTATTGTTGCACTTTTATACAGATCCGTTACTTTAAATTTAAAAGGGAAGAGATCGTTTAATTGCGCAACCAGGTGAATCACTTTAATGGAATTGCCTCCAATCTCAAAAAAGTTGTGATCTGTTCCGATATTCTTTTTTTCAAGAACATTCGACCATACTCCGGCTATTGCTTGTTCAATACTATTTGACGGAAACTTGACTTTCTTTTCGTGGTAGTTTTGTGATGGATAAAGATCACTTAGCAATTTCCTGTCAACTTTGCCATTGTAATTGAGCGGAAACTCGTTTAAAACAATGATGTGCGCAGGCGACATGAAGGCAGGCAGGTTTTGATTAATAAATTTCCTTATCTCTGCTGTTTCACAAACATCATTGCATTTGCAATAAGCCACAAGCTCTTTCAGGCCGTGTTGATCAGTACGTGGAAGAACAACCACGTCGGCGATTTTAGGATATCTCAATAACATATTTTCAACCTCTCCGAGTTCCACCCTGTGTCCGCGGATCTTAATTTGGTTGTGTTTTCGTCCTAAATATTTAATGTTATCATCGGAAGTCGAGCATCCAATATCACCGGTCCTGTAAAATCGTTCATGAATCTGTCCGGTGCCCTGAATAAATTTTTCGGCATTATATTGTTCCTGATTTATGTATCCTCTGGCTAGTCCGGCGCCGGCAATGCAGATTTCACCTGGTATACCAATACCTGCAAGATTCAGGTGTTTATCAAGAATATATATTTTACAATTCGATATAGGCTTTCCAATAGGTATTGACACATCGCTTTGCGAAAGTGAGTCGACTATGTGAAATGTACTGAACGTGGTTGTCTCTGTTGGTCCATACACATGAACTACAGAATCCTTCCGTTTTCTCTTTTCCAGCGCTTTGATGATGTGTTTAACTGAAGCCTCCTCTCCGCCAAAATAAATTTTATCGAATTTGCCGATGATGTCTGCATTATACTCTATAAAGCTATTGAAAAGGGCAGTTGTGATAAACACAACATTAACATTCATTGTTTTTATAAAACCCGCTAATTCAGCATTATCCAGCAGCAGCGACTTTTCAGCCAAATACAGCGTGCAGCCATTTAAAATAGCACCAAAAATATCAAACACCGATCCGTCGAAGGCATAATTGGACAATTGTAAAATCTTGTCCGTTTGTGAGCAACTGAAATATCGATTGTTTTTCACCAGATTGAGCACGCTTTTGTGTTCTGTCATTACTCCTTTGGGCATACCGGTAGATCCCGAAGTATAGATCACGTAAATCAGGCTGTCTGCCTGGGCAACGGGCGCAGGATTGGTGGCAGGGTAGCTGCTTATTTCCTGCCATT
>CAXTDO010000757.1:0-3490 GCA_964242315.1 uncultured Flavihumibacter sp. | reverse complement strand
GCAGTTAGCAGCATCATCGCTTGTAATAAATGTTATAGCAATTCCGCAGGTGATTGGAATGGGAATGACTGTTGCCATGTCGCCGCCGATTGCTATTGCCAACGGCAGGAAAGATGTGGTTACAGCTTCAAAGATTCTTTACAATGGATTGATTCTATGCACTATTACATCGCTGATAATAGCTGTTGGTCTTGTACTAAACAGGCGTCTCCTTTTTAATTTAGGCCAGGATGAAACCGTTGCAACACTAGCTGCACCTTTTTTTGCGGTCATCGCCTGGTCTATGATCCCATTGCTGATGTTTATGGCGGTGAAACAATTTACCGACGCGTTGGAATTTACAAAGACGGGTATGCTGTTGACAATTATATCATTACCCATAAATGCGTTTTTGAACTGGATATTCATTTACGGTAAATTTGGCATGCCACGGCTTGAATTATATGGAGCAGGCATTGCTACTTTAACTACCCGTATAATCGTAACCGTTACGTTGATAACAGTGGTGTTAAGGCATCCGGTGTTTAGGCCTTATATAAAAATATGGCGAAAAGCCTGGAAGGTAAAATTCGGTCTCTGGAAAGAATTGCTGCAGATAGGTATACCCAGCAGCCTGCAATATGGTATGGAAGCCGGAGCATTTTCAGTTTCGGGTATAATGATCGGCTGGCTTGGTGCAACGGCACAGGCCGCTCACCAGATAGCACTCAATCTTGCATCCACCACTTTTATGGCGGCCTTAGGGCTATCGCTCGCCGGCTCAATAAGAATAGCAAACGCTTTTGGCAGAGGGGCAAAATACCAATTACGTGTAATTGGAAAAAGCACTATAGCAGGAGGCCTGATCTATGGATTTATCTGTGCACTTTTATTCATTGTTCTAAGAAACATATTGCCATTTATATTTACGAGCAATGTTGATGTTACAGCTATGGCATCAACCCTGTTAATTTTTGGAGCGCTGTTCCAGGTATCGGATACATTGCAGGCGATTGGTGTTGGATTGCTTAGGGGAATAAAAGAAGTAAAGCTGCCAACCGCTTTTGTTGGTATAGCCTATTGGGTTATAGGCATTCCCACCGGTTACTATCTGGCTTTTAAACTTAATATGGGCGCTTCCGGAATTTGGATAGGATTCGTTGCCGGACTTACGGTTTCTGCTGTATTGCTTACTGCAAGATTTCTTAACAGAACTAAGTTCTAATCAATGGAGATACTCAAAACGATTATGAAAGACAGTTTTTAACGAGGCTGTTAATAGCTCTGATTGTTAACCAGGCATGCCTGTATATTAAACGCCTTTAAAAAAGAAGTTAGAATAAATAATTGGAAAAAGAAGTTTAAGAAGTTGGTGTTTTAACCTTAACAACTGACAACCTTGTAAATTCAGTACCATTGAAGATTCTTACCAGGTTAATATCTTTAGCTTTATTCCATTGGGGAATGTTAGATTCAGTCACAATTCTCCAAAAGTTCTTCGACTTTAGCTCTTCATAATCTGTTACTTTGACAAACTGCCCGGTTACCGCGTTCCTTTTTTTAAATTCAATTTTAACCGGAGTATGAGCCTGCTGTTCTGTTTCGATAAACTTTGAAATTTGTTCTGTAGTCATTATTTAAGAAATTTCGTCGAAGGTAACGGAAATTGTCCGGGTAAACAAATCGGGTATCAGGTGTGAGGTATGGGGAATGTGTTGTTTGAAAAAGTTGACAGTTTATGGAATCATGTTTTACTCCGACAGGTGTGACATGATTATAGCAATGAAGTAATTATTGACATTGCCCCTTCGGGGTTCGCGTTTTGTGTTTTATATGTGCTATAATCATGACACCCCTTCGGGGTTTTTAGTTATATTACATTTCGTTATTCTTCATACCTCATACCTCGTACCTGCATCATCATACGAATTTTGTTATTAAACCGATATCGGATAAATTTACAGCTATACCTGATGATGACACGTTTTAATGGATAAAGACTATTACAAAATACTGGAAGTTTCCTATACCGCAAATGAGAGGGAGATAAAAAAATCGTACCGGCAACTCGCGCTGAAGTTTCATCCCGACCGGAACCAGGGAGATTCAATGGCTGAAACTCAATTCAGGGAAGTACAGGAAGCATATGAAGTATTGTCTCACCCCGGAAAGCGGTCAGCGTATAACCAGCAACGTTGGTACAGATACAATAGCAATAAAACTCATCACCAATCACCGGTAACAACTTACAGCATCCTTCATAAATGCAATGCACTCAATCGTTATCTATCAACGCTGGATAATTTTGATATTAATAAACCGGCCCTTAATAAATATATCCTTCAACTACTTTCAGAATACAACATGAATTTGTTGATTAAAGAAAATGACAGCTTATCCAATGAAGCTATTATAAACGAGTTACTTAAATCCGCTAATTCTTTGCCATTTAAATTTATTCCGGGAATTGTAACACTTCTAATAAGGCTTGCCGGCGACAATCGTAAAACAATGGAAAGTATCCGTATTTTTGAAAAAAATAAAAAGATCTCACACTATTGGGCATTGTATCTCCCTCTAATAATATTTATTGTTTCCATCCTGATTTGCTTGTTTATCTATTTTGTTAGCAACATCAATTAATCATTTCCATCAACGGTTCAGACATTTGCATCAGTTCACCGGCAGTATTTTATCCAGCGGTCGCAACATCTTTTTGAGTTTCGGGCCTGCCTGTAACCTTTTTGAAAAAATAAGCCGGTAATTACCCGTGTTCATCAGGTAATTATTCCCCGCTACTGCGCCTTTAGCTGCGAATCTTGTGTTGACCCAGAAAGCATTTACATTCCAGTTGCCCGAATTATATCCTCCGCCCAGCCGGTAAAGCATATTAGCGTTGGCGCTTACATGGGTGGATCTTTCCGCAGCGCCTGTTTCCATTACTAGTCCAAGATTAATATTCAAGGTGAAAGAACCCATAAGATAAAAATGAGCAGGAAGCACCTGAGTGTAAGCATAGCCAACACCCGGTCCGATTTCAAAGATCCGGACTTTTGAAATAGCCCTCCTGTCATAAAATAATGCAAGCTGAGATGGCACAAGTGCGCTGTCACTTCTTACGCTTCCATAATAAACCTGTGCCCCCACAAGAATAGATCCTGCAGACTTTTTTTGCACTTCATCCTGATTAAAGGCCGGATGTAGTGTAAATCTTTCATAATTAAATATCTTATAAATAGACAGTCCCGCTACATTAACCCTGAGGTCGTGCCGTATGTAATAATTAATATTATCTGCACTGCCTCTTCCCTTAGGAAACTCGTAATAGTCTTTATAAAATTGACCGTAAAGATCAATAGCCCACTTTCTTTGATACAACCTGGCCTGAAGGTCTAACTTTTTTGTTTTACCCTTTTCTTCATCTTGATTCAGAAAACCAAAACCGTATGCCAAATTAATTGTGAAGTTTCTATAAGTAGCGCCAATTCCAAGGTTGAGGTTGGTGTTAGGC
>CAXTDO010000756.1:1130-3500 GCA_964242315.1 uncultured Flavihumibacter sp. | reverse complement strand
GGCTTACTACCAAAAGCATTTTTTTCTTGTGCTTGTTTTGTTCGGAATATAGCGCACGTCCAACGAAATAATCAACTACAGTGGAAAGCCACAGAAGAAGTATGAACGGGGGATTCCATACTGCATAAAACAGGTAGCTTGCCAGCAACAGGTTTATTTTTTTGATCTTCCATGCAAATGGCAGGTAATGTAGTACCAGCATTACTAAAAAGAAAACAACAAATGTGTAAGAGTTGAATACCATAAAAAAATAATTAGCTTTTAAAAGTATCGGCGCGTGTTCATACTGTGTTGGATCATAATATCCCGGCGGCTGTGCGTATTATAATGCCGGAACCTTTTGAATATTTGTGCCTGCCTGTGGGAATTTCCATCCTTTCTCCTTCATAATATCAATAATAGCTTTTGTATATATCACAGCATCGCGCTGACTTAGATGTGATAATTCCGGGCATTCAAAATGAGAGAGGGCCGGGTAGTCGGCAAAATGTATTCCCGGCAATCCGGTTGTAGCCAGTAGTTTATTCCAGTATTTGTTGCGCGGGAAAGCCATGTCCTCACCAAACCGCATAGGTCCGCTGCCAGGGGTTCTTAAAAATATAATGTTTCCGCCTCTCGCTGTAATTTTATCACAATCTTTTTTGACTAATACCAGGATAGAATCAACTTCCTTTAAAGTTGCCTTTTCAATGGAGTCTATTTGCTGTGGCGATGTTGGCGGTGGCGGTCCAAGTGTTCTAAAAAACTCCCAGATACCAATAACCTTATTCCTTAAGGCGGTGTCGTGAACAAATTGATCAGTCATGTAATTTTGCCTGTCAAAAGTTACCTGCTCAAACTGGTATGGAAAGTCCGGAAACTGGAAGACGCCCGGGCGGTTTGGTATTTTAACACGGTCCAGAATCAGGGTATTAAGAGACAAAAAGTCTTTATCAAGAAAAACCAATCTCGACTCCAATGCATGATTAACAATAAAGCTGAATTTTTGGGATGGCGTCTCTTTTTTGTAGTAGGCAAGATCGGCCAGCGGCGTAGCATCGGTTGGAGGTATGGTAGAAAAAAACAGGCCCTCTGTTACATCTATTACCAGCTTACCCTTAAAGTTTTTATCGTTGGCCAGGTCAGTAAGTATGGGTCTTGGACTGCTTCCAACATTAGCGAGCTGTATGGCATGATCGCCCGTTGCTTGTTGCCATGTCTTAATGTCCAGGTCAAATTTAATCCTTGAAGATCCAATGAATACGGTTGATTTGTCTATCGGTTCATAAACGTCTTTTCTTTTATCGCTCCACAGACTTGGGCCGTCGTCATAGGTAATATTCCTACCCGTTTTTCTCAAATGAAGTTCCCAACAAATAATCGTTACACAAACTATTGCCAGCGCGAGTAATCCCGCTTTCAAAAACCGGGTTTGTTGCATAATAAAATTTTAAAATTTAAAGAAATGAGCAGCTTTAAACAGCAGTTTAATCAACAATTAAAAATATACCATATGCTCAAACAGGAATAGTAAAAATACGACAAAGTAAGAGGTGTTTTTACGTTACCTAACGTAAGGCCGGAGGCATGTTAATCGTAAACTGACGTATTACCTGTAAACCTTTCAACCAGTTTTTTAACAGATTACTGCTTTTTACTGGTAATGTTGTATTTAAAAAATTATAGGCTATATTAGGTTTTTAAAAGATATGGTTGCGACAACTGAAATAGCACCGACACTTTCTTTAGTTCCGTTTATAACCCGTTATGTATTCCGCGAGTTTGATACTAATGGTATTGACGTTTTTAAACCATGGGTGGCCAGTTATGAAATGAGCATTCATTTTTTCTTTAAAGCATTACCCGTTAAATTAACTAATCATATTACAGGAGAAACTATAAAAGCAGGAAAGCCTTGTGATATTATGGGCATGTCGTCTCAATATAATGGTGAAATGCATTTCAACGGCAATTATTCTTTTTTTCAAATAATGTTTAAACCCAATGCTTTTTATGAGCTTTTCAATATTCCTTCCGGAGAAATTATTAACAGGATTACATGCGGCGAAGACATTTTTAGCACAGCTATTAAATTATTGCAAGAGCAATTATTCTTCGCTAAAAGTCCAGCGCAAATGGCGGCAATGGCAGATGCTTTTCTTCTGTGTTATTTAAACAAACACAATTCAATAAGCAATAAAGCCATTAGCCATGCAGTACATTTGGTTATGAAGCATGCAGGCTTTATTCACGTCAATGTGCTGGCGCAAAATGTTAATATGAGCGTGCGAAACTTTGAACGATTGTTTAACCTTGTAACCGGTATACCGCCAAAATTGCTTTGCAGTATTACCCGCTTCAATAAAGCACTGGAATTAAAACTGCAACAAC
>CAXTDO010000756.1:0-1120 GCA_964242315.1 uncultured Flavihumibacter sp. | reverse complement strand
AATGATCTGGACGTCAGTGGCACAACAGGCAGGTTATTTTGACCAAATGCATTTAATTAAAGATTTTAAACGCTTCTCCGGCAATACACCGAAAGACTTATTAAAAGATACATTCCTTTTTGATGAGAACTTAACCACCATATAGACAGGTGGCCAAACTTTTCGTGTTTTTACTATTCTGGCATTTCTAAAGTTTTAATTTCATATAATAAAATTGACGGTCACTTGTACTTGCCGGGTGTAACAAACTGTAATGAGAAACATTGATTACAAGATAACCGGGGGTCAGGAAAATAAATTTCGAATGAACTGAATATTTCAAGCAATCAGCTTTCGTGAGGAACTATTTATATCAGGTCATTGAACTTCCACTTTAACATTCCTAAACATAAACTTGTTGTCGCTGATGCGAAGCGCCTTGCCACTGGCGGTGGTCACACTTTTAAGTATCACTTCCCTGGTTTTGATATAGGGAAATTTCTCCTGGAAGGAATCGCTGGTCATTTGGGGATTAAAATTCTGAAATATTGCAGGTCCCTCATAATTCGCCGGATGGCTGGAGTCGTCAATTTTAAGATTTTCAATGGTGATGCGTTGCGGCATGTAACAGGTATACCCGAAATCATGATCACCGGAATAAGATCCACCGATCAGGGAGGCGCTACCGGGTCTACCGTTAGACGGAACGAAAATGCAGTTGCGGATGATAAAATCACCCTGCCAGGTACTGCCATAGTCCGGGCGCAGGTTGACAAGCGTATTGCCACGTATCGTACTGTTCTCGACGGTTAAAGTCCCGCTGCCGATAGCATTGATTCCCATGTGCCCGAGCGTTGAGTTGCGGATGGTGGCATTAGCCACTCCCATGTGTGCATCGAAGCGTGAAAAGACACAATGGTCATACAGCATATTCTTACAGTAGTTGGACCCCAGGATACCCCAATACGTTCGGTCATTGATATCGTTGGTCTGGCTGCAGTTGATGAAGGATACATTCAGGGCACGGTTGGCGGAAATGTCGTAGGTGCCCATTGTGACCGGCTTTCCTGCGGCCCCGATGGTGCTGTAGGTTTTGTGGCCCGTAAGAATGGTATTCCTGACAGTTACGTAAGCGCAGTCC
>CAXTDO010000755.1:0-3503 GCA_964242315.1 uncultured Flavihumibacter sp. | reverse complement strand
TTGTAGACGATCACCAGTTGTTTTTAAAATCTCTCAGCTTAATGCTGGCGAGTTTTGACAATGTTTCGGTTGCAGTTGAAGCGTTGAACGGAAAAGATTTGCAGGAAAAAATGAAAATGCTAAAGATTTTACCGGACATTATTCTAATAGATGTGAACATGCCTGTGATGGATGGAATTGCAACTGCTTCCTGGTTGAGCGAAAATTTTCCTGCTATTAAGTTAGTGGCTCTATCCATGAATGATAACGATAAAACCATTATCACTATGATAAAAGCTGGTTGTTGTGCTTACCTTTTAAAAGATACGCACCCCAATGAGCTGGAAAAGGCATTAAATGAAATAACGCTTAAAGGGTTCTATAATGGCGATGCCAGTAACATTAACTACCGTCGTTTACTGATGGCTGACAAGGAGGATGAAAAGCTGCAACTCAATGAAAATGAAAAGCATTTTCTGCAGTTGGTTTGTAGTGAGCTGACCTATAAACAAATTGCCGCAAGTATGAATAAAAGTGAGCGAACTATAGATGGCTACCGCGAAACGCTTTTCTCAAAGTTTAAAGTGCAGAGTAGAGTTGGTCTGGCTTTGGAATCAATTAGGCGGGAGTTGGTTAAACTGTAACAGCAAAAAACTTAATTAATATCCTGGTTTCTCAAGACATACGGATACAAAGAATAATTTTAAGCGGCGCTGACTTTAATAAACTCGGCATTCCTATATTGGCCATCCTGTTCAATGCGTAACACGTATTTACCTACCGTTAAGACATAAGCTGACGTAATACTCTTAGCCGCTCTGACAGTTTTTTTAACCGCAGAGAGCACAGAGGAGGAAACGCAGAGGGCGCAGAGGATGATCTCTGCGCCCTCTGCGTTTCCTCCTCTGTGCTCTCTGCGGTTAAAAAAAACTTACAAGGTTAGCCACTACAATTCAATGCGCAATTTCATACTTAACTTAACACCGGGTCAAGACTACATAGCATTTCGAATTTTACAGCCAGTGGCTCAGAACTTCTATTATGTCGGGAAAACCCGCAAAGGGCGAAATGACATTGCGCTATTTACAATAGTTCAATATCAACAAATAATTCTTTCCAACTATATACTCAGAACGAACAACCATTAACTCAGAATGGCAAATTGTATACTTGTCGTATACCGATTATTACAGGTCTTAGTTTTACACCTGAAAGAATATAAAAGTAACTGCAAGACCCGAAAGTAAACAGGAAGAAAAATAACCCCGGTTTGAAAAGGTTTAGAAACGCTTAAACTTACTATTTCAAATTTATAACCGACATCTTAAAATTACCAAATGCAACCAATCACCAACACTGGCTATGAAATGCCGGTAGCCACGGATGTTATTCATACAAAAGCAACACGTATGAAGAGCAAATTTGCTTTCATTGTACATGTAAGAAACAGCTACAGGACAGATTTCAGAGGCTATCTGCGTCTTCTCGGGTTTCTTCCTGATTCATTTTATCGCTTCGCTTTAAAAAACCGCCCTTTGCCTGCTTTTACCTATAGCGAAGTAACAGTTACACCTGGCGCCACTGAACCTGAAGGATACATCATAATGGTGCCTTACACAGGAAGGCAAGTTTTGGAACAGAAAAAATTAATGCTTCCTCATATTAAGCAGGCTATGAATATTGCCGTTCGAAAGGGGGCAGACGTTGTAGGACTCGGTGCATTTATTTCAACGGTTACATTGGGTGGACAACTGGTAGCAGAAGATCCACGTGTTGCAGTAACTAACGGCAATGCCTATACAGCAGTGATTACATGTAAAAGAGTTAGCCAGCTTATCAGCAAATGCGAAAATAAAAAACCTGTCGTAGCGCTGGTAGGGGCAACCGGCAGCGTTGGCTCTCTTGTGTCGAAACTGTTGTGTAAACATAATAAGACAGCGGAATATATTCTGGTGGCCCGTAATAAACGGAAACTGAATAATCTTGCTTTAGATATTATGAAGTTAAATGAAGATACAAAAGTCAACATATCAACTGGGATCGGCGATGTTAAACGGGCAGATATTGTTGTATTGTTAACAAGCTCGTCAGACTCGCTACTGCAATCTGAACACTTAAAACATAAAGCCGTAGTGCTTGATGATACACTTCCCCGCAATACTGATGAGGTATTACTGAAACAAAGGCCTGACCTTACAATAATTGATGGCGGTCTTGTTAGCCTTCCGCATTTAACACTTACAAATGTCTTAGGGTTACCTCCGAAAGTTTCATTCGCATGCCTGGCAGAGACGATATTGCTTGCAAGATTTGGATATAAAGAAAATTTCAGTATAGGTGATCCAACACTGGAACAGGCTGAATTAATAAGTAGCCTGGCCGACCAGTCTTCAGACCTTGGTTTTGAAGTAGCGCCTGATTACAGTTTTGGCAACAGAATACCAATTTAATTAACTGCTTAAAATTTAAAGATGAAACCAGTGAACGTTTTATTAATCGGTGGGGGATATGTTTCGGTATGGGCGTACCGTTCGTTATTAAAAAGATTAAGGCCGGATATAATAAGCGGCAAAATAAAAATTACCGTTGTCAGTCCATACGAGTATCATTTATTTCATGGGTGGACTGCAGAAAGCCTTACGGGTGTTATTCAAAATTTGAATCGCAGAAGCCCGCTTTCTGAAGTTGTTTCGCACGCAGAAATAGTGAAAGGCAGTGCAGAAAAGTTAGATGCGGCAGCAAATACGGTGTATATAAGAATGGAAGATGGCCAGTTGGAAGCATTTCACTATGATCACCTGTTATTAGGTTTTGGCTCCTACGACACTAATACCATCGAAGGCCTCCGGCAAAATGGCTTCACCGTTAAAGCGCCTGAAGAATTTGACCGCTGTTACGCTTCAATCTTAAACCGTGTAAAGCTGGCTTCGTACTGCAGTCCGGAAACAGCACGGGAGTTATTAAACTTTACCGTTGCAGGCGCCGGGATGACAGGAGTAGAAATAGCAGCAAATCTGGATGAATACCTTTCCGCTGCCAAATCTTACTATCCATCCCTGCACAATGTTCCGCATCGGATATCACTTATTAATAGTGGGGAACGCCTGTTGAGTGCATTGGATCCTTCGTTGAAGCGCATAAGGAACTACGTGGAAAACAGGCTCAGGAATTCAAATGTAAACGTGATTTCAAATGTTCGCCTGGAAAAAGTAACACCCGAAGGCGCTCTGCTGGATGACGGAACATTCCTGCCATGTAGTATGGTCATTTCTACCGTTGGCCAATCCCGTTTTAAACTTAAAGGCGCTGAAGCCATGCTGCGGGATTTAAACCAAAGATTGTATACGAACGAGTTTTTCCAGATTCCCGGGCATCCTAATATCTGGGGCGGAGGAGACGCCTGTAATGTGCCTTATAGGCAATGCAATAAATCCTGTGTGTCTGATGCATTGTGGGCTATAAAACACGGGGAATATGCCGGTAATAATATTGCCAGGGCTATAAAACAACGGCCTTTGCGGCCC
>CAXTDO010000754.1:0-3506 GCA_964242315.1 uncultured Flavihumibacter sp. | reverse complement strand
CCTTGCAAACAGCCTAGCGGCGGATGTTTTAGTTACAGCGGTTACCGGTTCGGTTGTTGTTCACTACACGCATGAGGAAGGTGATTTTGTTGACTTCAATATCCAGAAATTATTGCCTCATAAGTTCTCCGCCTATTCCCCGGCGCTGGCAGCCGGAGATATAGATGGAAATGGTTTGGACGATCTGTTGTGCAGTGGCGATTCCAGGTCGGGCACAACGCTGTTCTGTCAGCAATCAGATGGTACATTCACCCAAAAAAATATAACTGCCCAAGCGCCGCAGAAAGATTCCGGTTCGTTAAGCTATATCAGCGTAAGCTCCGGCAGCACGTACAAAGAAGAAGGCATTTTATTGTTCGATGCGGACGGAGACGGAGACCAGGATATGTATGTATCTCATGGTGGCTACGAACAGGCGCCCGGCTCACCAACATACCAGGACGTACTGTACATAAACTTAGGGAAGGGACGTTTTGTGCCTGATTCCGCAGCACTCCCCCGTAACTTTACCAGTAAGTTCTGCGTAAGGGCCGCAGATTATGATAAAGATGGCGACCTTGACCTGTTTATTGCAGGACGGGTTGATCCCTGGAACTATCCCAGGCCGGTATCCAGCATCCTGTTGAGAAACGACAGTCGCGCCAACCACGTTCTCTTTACAGATGTTACCGCCACCGTTGCTAAAGACCTTGTGCAGACCGGGTTGGTTTGCGATGCGGTATTTACCGATTTCGATAACGATGGCTGGCAGGATCTGGTGCTTGCCGGAGAATGGATGCCGGTAACTTTTTTAAAAAACGTTCACGGAGTATTTAAGAACGCTACCGCCGGTTCTGGCATCAATAAAAACATAGGCTGGTATAATACCATTGCTCCGGGCGATTTTGATAACGACGGCGATATTGATTATGTGATAGGGAACCTGGGATTGAACTCGTTTTATAAAGCAACGGATAAGTACCCGGTTCGTATCACCGCTAAAGATTTTGATGCTAACGGAAGCTTCGACGCCTTTCCTTCAGTATACCTTCCCACTTCCAACGAAAACCCTGCAATTAAAGAGTTCCCTGCCAATCAGCGGGATGATGTTATAAAGCAGGTGATATCTTTACGAAGAAAATTTCAGAATTATACGCAATTTGCCTATGCTACCATGGATTCCCTGTTTACAGGCGAGCAAATGGCCGGATCGCTGAAGCTGCAGGCCAATACGCTTGCTTCGGTTTATTTAAAAAACCTGGGTAATGGTAAATTCACCGCGGTAGCCCTGCCCATTCAGGCACAGGTTTCAGTACTTAATGGAATGGTGGTGGATGATTTCGATGGAGACGGTAACCTGGACGTAATGATCAACGGCAATGACTATGGTACGGATGTTTCAGTAGGAAGGTATGATGCGCTGAACGGCCTGATGATGAAAGGGGATGGGAAAGGAAACTTTCTACCTCAAACCATCCTTCAAAGCGGCATTTATATTCCCGGTGATGGCAAGGCGTTGGTAATGTTCGCCAATAAGGCAGGCAACATGCTGGTTGCCGCAAGTCAGCACAATGGCTCTTTGAAAATATTTGAGTTGAACGGCTCATCACGTTCTGTTAAAGTGCTGCCAACCGATGTTACGGCCACCATAAAATACAAAAACGGATCGTTTCAGAAAAAGGAATTTTATTATGGCTATTCTTTTTTATCCCAATCTGCAAGATTCGTACAGGTTAACGATAAGATGGCATCGGTAGAGGTAACAGATTATAAAGGGCTTTCAAGAAATATCCCATTGAAATGATAGCTGCTTCGAAACACATATACAGGTGGAGGTATGCCGGTTTACTCCTGATGTTGTTAGCTAGCTGCCGCATCAATAAAAAGCTGCCTGGCGATGCGGAAATCATTCATCAGAATGAGTCGATGCTTACAAAGATGATCATTTATGACGTGTTTTCACCGCCTGTGGCCAGTCGCATTTATTCTTATACCTCACTTGCATCTTATGAAGCCATCCGTTTTGAGGCTCCTGAAAAATATGCTTCCATAGCGGCAAAGTTGCATGGCTTCGGGAAGCTGCCGCAGCCTGAAAAGGAAAAGCAGTACAATTTTACGCTGGCAGCTACCAGGGCGTTTTTCACCGTATGCCGCAAAGTAATTTTTTCCGTTGACTCATTAACGGCGTATGAAAACGAAATATATGACCACTTCAGGCAAAAACTGGATGACAGCGTATATGCCCGCTCGGTGTCTTTTGGTGATACCATAGCAGGCGTTGTACTTAAAAGGGCGGCAACGGACAATTATGCGCAATCCCGGGGAAAGCCAAAATTCATTGGAAGCAACCTGCCGGGAAGATGGCGTCCAACCCCTCCTGACTACCTGGATGGAGTTGAATTTTGCTGGGGAGACATGAAGACATTCGTGCTCGATTCTTCCACCCAGTTTTTGCCACCTCCGCCAGTACCTTACAGCGAAGACACTGCAAGTGACTTTTACCGCCAAAACCAGGAAGTGTACGCCATCGGCAAATCGCTGACACCCGAACAAAAGGAAATTGCCAGGTACTGGGATGATAATCCTTTTGTGCTGGAGCATTCCGGTCACCTGATGTTTGCCAACAAAAAAATAACCCCCGGTGGCCACTGGATAGGTATCACCAATATCGCCTGCAAAAAAGCACATGCCGGTGCGGTGCAATCGGCCAAGGCATACGCCTTAATATCGCTTACTATTTTCGATTCATTTATCAGTTGCTGGGAAGAAAAATACCGTTCAGGTGTTATCCGGCCAATTACCGTTATCAATGAAAAAATTGATGCCGGCTGGACTTCTTTTTTGCAAACGCCGCCCTTCCCGGAATATCCAAGCGGGCACAGCACTATTACCCGCGCTGCCGCCACTGTTCTTACCAGCCTGTTTGGCGACAGGTTTGCGTTCCTTGATACGAGCGATCTTGAATATATCGGTATGCAGCGGCATTTTAATTCCTTTCTTGAGGCAGCGAACGAAGCCTCTGTCAGCCGCGTTTATGGGGGTATTCATTACAGGAAAAGTGCCATTGCGGGTGCAGAACAGGGTAAACAGGTGGCGGAGTACATTATTGATAAATTGGAAATAAAAAGATGAGTAGTGTTTTTTTTAACCACGGAGGAAGCGCCAAGGTAGCACGGAGGTCCACGGAGGAGGCTTCTCCGTGGACCTCCGTGCTACCTCGGCGCTTCCTCCGTGGTTAAAAAAAATCTCACAAGATTAGCTACTACGTAATAAAATAAGGTAAACACAAGATATTTTGTTCCAACCAGATGCTTAATTTTAAAGTTGGTATGCTGCGTAAATAGTAAACTTAAAATGAAAAGTGAATTTGTATTGCAGGTCAGGATTTTTATATTGATAACTTCATCGGTAGTATGTTTCAGTTGCCACGAAACAACTACAGGATACAAAGGAACAGGAGCTACAAAACCTGAAAATGCATTGGCCACTTTTGAAATAGAGCCGGGCTTTAAAATTGAACTGGTGGC
>CAXTDO010000753.1:0-3509 GCA_964242315.1 uncultured Flavihumibacter sp. | reverse complement strand
ATAAACCTGCCACCCAATTTCGGGTGGTAAATGAAACCGAACACGCAGATGATACTTATCTTTTTTTGCAAGTGGAATATCAGTTGGTACGAGTGGCCCTGGATGATATTCTGTATATTGAAAGCCTGAAGGATTATGTAAAGGTTGACCTGAAGAACGCCGGGAAAGCCATCCTGTCGCTAACCAGCCTGAAGGCATTGGAAGAAAAATTACCCCCGAAACGTTTCATGCGCGTACATCGTTCGTTTATCATCTCGCTGGATAAGATCACCTCCATGACCAAAAACTCGGTACAGGTTGACAAGAAGCTGATCACCATTGGCGACCAGTATAAAGACACTTTCGCTCGGTTTGCCGGGAGATGGATTTGAAATTTAAACTTTGTTTGTGTTTTTTTAACCACGGAGGAGCCTTCTCCGTGATACCTCAGCTCTTCCTCCGTGGTTAAAAAAACACAAACAAGCTTTAGATACTACTATGTGATCTTATGAATAGCATTCTTAATTACCAGGTGCATAAGCGCCTTTTGTGATCCATGTATCCCAAACCTTAACAAATTCATTATAAGCCAATGGCGGTGCCTCCCGTCCTTCGCCCATATTCCATCCTGCTTTTACAAGCGTATCACGGGCATGCTCCAGCAACTGCGCTTTGGTTTTATGACCGTTTCTCTTGTAGTCCATAATTTGCACCGCCAGTTCGGACGAACTCTTTCCTTCAAAAACCATTTTCATCTCAGAGGGTGGTAAGGCCCATTTAGGGTTACCGGGAGGAGTATGTAATCCAGGTGTATTTTCGGGCTGGTGGCAGTTTGTGCATTTCATGGCATAGAGGCCGTGTCCGTCTTTTCCTCTTTTGGGAGCCATCGTATGCAGGTGACTGTCATCACCCTGCAAAGGCACATCGCCTTTGGGATGGCAGTTCATACACCGGGGATGCATTAGTACTTTGTATACATCAGCAAATGCTTTCACTGATTCAATACTGTCTAATTTGCGGTCTTCCGGTTTCTCTGCATTAATTGTAACAATATTTCTTTTAACAGATGCTGAATTTGCAATAGCAACTACTGAAGTGATGATAAGTATTATAATTATCATTCTTGGAGATAAGAGATAACGTGTTTGGTTGTTTGACGGTTGTTTCATGATGTATAAATGATTTTATCTGATGCTCTTGTAAAACATTTTGTTGATAAAGAAGCTTGTACAGTGTCCGTCACCTATCAGGAGGAAAGCTTATCAGGTTTGATCGGCTGATACCTGACGGCTGATTGCTGATAGCAATTCACACGACATTTTAGGTGTGGCACGACACTAGGACATTGACTTATTGCTTCTATCATCTCGCTGCATTTCGGCTGCCAAATGAATAGCTTCTCTGATTCGGAGATAGGTGCCGCAGCGACAAATATTACCAGCCATGGCATTATCAATGTCCGTGTCGGTTGGATTCTTATTTTCTCTGAGAAGAACCGCAGCCGACATAATCTGGCCCGTTTGACAATATCCACATTGAGCAACATCCAGTTCCAGCCAGGCTTTCTGAACAGGATGATCAGTTTTTTCTGCCAGGCCTTCAATTGTAACAACTTTTTGTCCGGCTGCCCGGCTCACTTTTGTAACACAGGAGCGAACCGCTTCGCCGTTGAGGTGCACTGTACAGGCACCACATTGAGCCACGCCACAGCCATATTTTGTTCCAACAAGACCAAGCTTATCTCTTAGCACCCAAAGCAAAGGCATATTCGGATCCACATCCAGGGTGTAGAGCTTTTTATTAATAGTTAATGTGATCATAGCTAAGTTATTTATGATAAAAATTATTTGATTAAAAGGCACGAGGGGCATTCAGTTGTGGTGCATAAGGTTGTTGATATATTCGTTTTCCGCTAGCTTTGAACAATGCATTTGCCACTGCTCCAAATACAGGGGGAAAAGGTGGTTCGCCTAAACCTGTGGGGTCAATATCATTCTGCACAAAATGAACTTCGATCTTTTTCGGTACTTCAGGCATCCGTATCATTCTGTAGCTATGGAAATTTTTTTGTTCCACGGCTCCATCTTTATGCGTTAATCCACCGTAAAAGGCATTTCCGATCCCATCAACAACAGCACCCTGAACCATATTCGTGGCGGCATCAGGGTTTATTACAATTCCACAATCAATGGCACTGAATACTCTTTCAACATAAGGCTGCCCGTTTCTCATTACCATATCTACCACATGAGCTGCATAAGAAGCATGGCAGAAATAGGCAGCAACGCCGCGGCTGTATTTTTTATTTTCCGGCTTACCCCATCCCGATTTTTCCCTAACCAAATTTAATATTCCGGCATATCTATCAGCATCGTAATCGTTATTCTTACCAACAGGATTTTCTTTGGCGCGCTTCAAAAGTTCCAATCTGAAATCGATTGGATCCTTACCCATTGCTTCTGCTACTTCATCCAAAAATGATTGTTCTGCAGCCGCATTAAAGTTTGATCGCGGAGCTCTGAAAGCACCAATCGTGATATTGGACGGTATCTGCCAACCTTCGGCAAGGTAATTATCCACTGCACCGGCAGGAAACCTGTTGGCATGAATAGCATGTTCAGGAATGCCGCCGCCTTTTACATGAAATGCAATCAGATTTTTATTGGCATCCAGGGCAGCGCGATAAGTAGCCGTGTACATAGGGCGATAGATACCATAGGTCATATCATCTTCACGGGTGTATATAAGTTTGACAGGAGCTTTTACTTTTTTAGAGATAAGAGCTGCTTCGTACATATAATGTGCATACGCTCTGCGACCAAAGCCACCACCCATGCGGGTCATCTGGATTTCGATCTTGTCGGCCGGCAGGCCTGTAAGTTTTGCAAGAGTAGGTTCCGACCAGCCTGGTGCCTGCAGAGGTCCGGCCACTAAAGCTTTTTCATCCGTAACGTGAGCAAAGAAGTTCATCGGCTCCAGGCAGTTATGTGCCAGGAACGGTGCATTATAGGTGCGTTCGATAATCTGGGCGGCATTTTTAAAAGCGGTTTCGGGGTCTCCGTCCTTTCTTAATTGTTGAGCAGGTTTGCTGGCGTATTCCTGCATTTTTTTAAGCTGGGCGTCTGTACTTTCAAGGTCTCCAGGAACAACAACTTCTGTTTTCTGACCCCTGCCTCCCATTATATTTTTGGTATCGCCTGCAGGCTCCCACTCTGCTTTTAATTTTTTACGGGCATTCATTACTTCCCAGGTGGTCTTGCCAACCACTACCAGCAGATCGTTGAAAGAACGGGTGTCGAAACTGCCCTGTTCAAAACCATCTTCAAATAATTTTTTGCTAAACACATCTTTAATGCCTGGCATTTTCAGGCTTTCAGATGCATCAAACGATTTGAGTTTCATCCCGAAAGCAGGTGGATGTTCAATCATGGCAATCAGCATCCCTTCCTGTTTGTAGTCCATTCCGAAAAGGGGTTTACCGGAAACGATCTTCAAACCCTCTACGTGTTTCTTAGAGGTTCGTACTACAT
>CAXTDO010000752.1:0-3512 GCA_964242315.1 uncultured Flavihumibacter sp. | reverse complement strand
CTAATTAGTCACAATCATCAACCACCCCGGATAAAAAACGTGCTTCGCATCGTTTTTTATCGTCCCCTCCTTGAAAAGGAGGGGAACCCGGAATCCCAACTTCGAAATCCTTAAATAACATTGTCCCTTCGGGGTTATAATGTAATATCTTTGATCCTCACAATTTACTCATACCTCATAGCTGATGACGGCGTTAAGCCGTCAGCTACCTCACTCCTTCTTCCCCAGCACCACGGCTCCGGTCATTGCGCTTAAAAAAAGTACACTGCTGATTTCAAAGGGTACAACATACTCGTTAAATAACACCATACCTAGATTTTTAATAAGCCCTATGTCACCGGCGCCGGTTTGAGCCACCTGGTTTTTATAATCAGCATCTTTTAAAGCTGCCACGATAACCAGCAACAAACATCCTCCCGCAAGCGCCCCGGCAACTTTCAGCCATTTCTTTTTCTGAGGTTCCACGTCTGCATTCAGATTCATCAACATTATAACAAATAGGAACAATACCATGATAGCACCGGCATAAACGATCAGATTTACGATAGCCAGAAACTGGGCATTCAGCAATATGTAGTGGCCTGATATGGCGAAGAAGGTAACAATCAGGTAAAGTATGCTGTACACAAGGTTTTTACTGGTGACTACCATTAAAGCACTTCCTAATGCCATAATTGATAAAATCCAAAACATTACCTGTGTTACATTCATGGAGAAACGGTTATTTTAAGATGTTACCTGCGAAGCAGTTTTAGTAGCCCTGTTACCCTGAGCTTTAGTGAATGCTTCGGGATCAGTTTTCGGATCGGGTATCAGCAAATCATTTTTATCGTAAATAAAACTGCTGCGGTTAAAATTTGAAGGTGCAAAAGTTTCGCTCAGGTACACTGCATCTTTCGGACAGGCTTCTTCACACAAACCACAAAATATGCATCGCAGCATATTGATCTCATACTTAGCCGCATATTTTTCTTCCCGGTATAGATGTTCTTCTCCGGCCTTTCGTTCGGCGGCTTCCATAGTGATGGCTTCAGACGGGCAGGCAACGGCACATAACCCGCATGCAGTGCAGCGTTCACGCCCCTCTTCATCACGATTTAATATCTGTAATCCGCGCCAGACGGGGCTGAAAGGCCTTTTTACTTCAGGATAACTTATTGTTGCTTTTTTCTTGAAGATATGTTTGAATGTAATAAGCATACCCTTCAAGATATTCCAGAGATAGATGCTCTCCAGGAATGTCATGGGTTTACGCTCCATTACTTTAACCCTGTTTGTTAGTGCCTGCATGTTGTTTTCCTCTATTCTCCCACGGGGAGTACATTTAATAGTTTCGCAAAAATATATGTTAAAGCGTTACACCCGGTATATTCATTGTAATTTTAAAGGGCATAATAATTTTATTTTTTTAACCAAAGTATCAAGCCTCCCGTTAGCAACATATTTACCAACGCAAGCGGTATCATCACTTTCCATCCAAGGTTCATCAACTGGTCGTAACGAAAGCGGGGTATGGTCCATCTTACCCACATAAAGAAGAAAATGAAAAAGAAAACTTTTGCCAGCAAAGCTACTACTCCCACTAATGCAGCGATGTTCGGACTTAAGGTTGCTTCATTTACAAAAGGCATATCGTAGCCACCGAAGAATAAGGTAGCCATGATAGCGCTACTGATGAACATATTAATGTATTCGGCAAATAGATAGAATCCAAGTTTCATGGAGGAAAACTCCTGGTGGTAACCAAAGTTAAGTTCGTTTTCTGCTTCCGGCAAATCGAATGGAGTGCGATTACACTCGGCAAAAGCACATACCAGGAAAATTAAAAAACCCAAAGGCTGGTAAACAATATTCCACCAATGGCCCGGAGCCATCTGCTGTTCTACTATGGTCTTCATGCTGAGGGAGCCCGTTAACATCAGCAGCGCAATCAACGACAAGCCCATAGCCAGCTCATAGGAAATAATCTGTGAAGCTCCCCTGATGGCAGCGAGCAAAGAAAATTTATTATTGGAGGCCCAGCCGCCGATCATAATGCCATAAACACCCATGCTTACCACACCGAAAACATATAGAATACCTATGTTAATATCGGCGATCTGCAATGCCACGGTTCTTCCAAACAGTTCCATCGTGCTACCCCAGGGAATTACTGCACTGGTCATCATAGCCGTCATCATTGCAAGGCAGGGACCGAGTACAAAAAGAAACTTATTGGAGCTATTGGGAATGATCTCTTCTTTCATGAATAATTTCAATCCGTCTGCCAGAGGTTGCAGTATGCCAAAAGGGCCGGCCCTGTTTGGCCCGATACGGTCCTGTATTATGGCAGCAACCTTACGCTCCGCATAGGTGGAGTACATGGCGATTAGTAATGACGCGCTGATAATTACTACAATCAGCACCAGTTTTTCTATTATCATTCCCCAGTCAATTACGAGTAGCACCATGTTTGTTTGTTTAACGTTATATGCCCGTTCTCAAAAAGAGGGGAACGACCTGTGAGGTTTTTAGAAACCAGCGAAGCGAACGAGCTTTGCCAGGTCGTTCCCCTCTTTTTAAAAGTTTAGCTATTCCTTCATATGCCCTTCATACAACTCTTCGATATTCCAAAGAATTTCCTGATCATCAAAGGCCTCGAATCCGGCTGCCCAGGTTTTTACTTTTTCAAAATCCAATCCGTTGTTTTTACAGAATTGCTCCGATAGTTTTAACGATGGTTTTCTTTCATCATCAATATATTTGTCCAGGAAATCAAAATACTCTTTCAGGAAATGTTTCCGCATGGGCAGGATGGAAAGCAATCTTTCCTGCTCTTTTTCTCTTTCCTTTTCAAGGGCGCTTTTTTTAATTTCCTTACTCACGACATTTAAGTTAATCCAGCAATTTTGATGAAACGTTGTAATCATCTGAGTGTGGCGGACCTTCAATTTCAGACAAATGAATTTCAGGCCTGTTCACACCGCTTACATTATGAATTTCCATCAGCGTCTTGGGATTTCTGCCCATTACCTCGGGTAAAAATTCGTGCGGCATTTTTAAACCGATATAGTGACCTTGTGAGATCACCGAATGACGGCTCACCTTTGTAGGACCTTCAATGATCCAGTCGCTTGTTTGTTTTTTATCAAAGCGGCAGGTATTGCAGATCCATTCTTTTACTTCGCCCCACTGGTCTTTACGTGCGGTAACACGGTATACTTCATCTCCCCTGTTCCACATGGTTACTTTCCCACTGCATTTAGGGCAATCACGGTGTGCATCTACCGGCTTAAGGAACCATACCCTGTTCTTAAACCGGAATGTTCTGTCGGTTAAAGCACCAACAGGACAAACATCAATCATATTACCACTAAAATCATTATCAATAGCCCTGGAAATATAAGTAGATATTTCGGAATGATCGCCCCTGTCTAAAATTCCATGAACGCGGGTATCCGTAAGCTGATCTGCAACATAAGTGCATCGGTAGCAGAGTATGCAACGCGTCATGTGCAACTGGATGTAAGGAC
>CAXTDO010000751.1:0-3518 GCA_964242315.1 uncultured Flavihumibacter sp. | reverse complement strand
GAATAAAGCAGCCCAGTTGGTTTGATCTGTAAGAATTAACTTTCTCATGGTGATTGATTTCTATTTTGAATGTTGATAATTTCACAATGAAGTAAGTGATCATGTAGGTACGATCCGGCGGGTACATCTCATTACAAATCTACGTGTTGATAACACTAAAAAGCATTAAATGACAAAGTATTTCTTAAGGCTGATTGCTGCCTGATAAAACACCATGGTGCAAACCACTGCACCATAAATCTGCCCGCTAAAGGCATAATTGAATGACAGACCTGGAGGTGATTCGGGTAAGCTGCAAAAACAAAATAAATCGAATTGACTATAGCGTAGAATCCAGAAAGAAATGGTCAAATCTGATTAAAAAATGTAACGAGTGAAAATAAAACGAAGATGCCATCAGAACATTTAATGGCTTGTAACAAAAAAAGGTGATTAAATAAACTAAGGTTTCTGGATAAGGCCCTTCTCGATAAGGTATTCCTCAATTTTAGCAACAGTTTTTACTTTAACAGCATGATAAGCTTCCATAAACTGGAACGGGTAAATATCCCACTCTTTAATACATTTCAACAATTGGTTATTATCAAGAATATTCACTGGCATATCGCTGGCAACAGGTTGATTGTTCATATTACTGATTTTGGCAAGTTAAAAAATGATCGGCTCCTGTCCTCTATTATTGGGATATAAAATAACATAAAATAATCCAATTTTCGGAAAAAGAAATTGTTAAGTTTAAGAAAACTGGCGCACATTACGATTTCGTGATGTATCTATCATGGTGAAATTCAACTTTTTTTTCTGAGTTATCCATATAAACTCTTAGTCAGGAATTCAAATGATTTTTAATGAATCGGTTTTCATAGGTTACTTATTATGACGGGACGCATTAAGTTAGTGATGGTAAGCCGCTGACTTATGTTTAAATCATGTAGCAGGTGCCTGATTTGTTGGAATGTTTTTATCCTACAGGCGCGTTTACCGAAAAAAAATTTTTAATAAAATGACTATAATGGAAAAGAAAGCTTATGAATTGTTTATCAAGTATATAAATACCCATTCTTTAATGTCTAAAAATGCAGCAAAGAAATGTGCTTATCTTGAATTGGAGGGAAGGGTTGAAGAATTGAGTGTGCTACCAGGAACTGAAGGACGCATTCGCGAATTGGAAGAAATAAAAATGAAGATTTTAGATATTTAAGATCAGATTACCGATGTAGGTAAAGATTATAACGGAGTTGAATGCTTGTCATTATTTCTTAGTTCGTCGCGTATCTGCATCAATAATTGATCTGTACTGGATATTACCGGTGTAGACAATGGTTCCTTAGCTTTCAACTTATTAGCTGCCTGAACTATTAGGAACAAGAAAAACGCAATGATAAGGAACGTTATCGATGCCTGAATAAATAAGCCATACTTGAGTTCTGCGGAGCCCACTTTCACTGAAAGAGATTTAAAATCTATACCACCTGTTAACATGCCAACTATCGGCATCAGTATATTATCTACAACAGCAGTAACGATTCCTCCAAAAGCAGCTCCTATAACGATACCTACTGCAAGATCCAAAACGTTTCCCCTGATGGCAAACTTTTTAAATTCGGTTAGCATGCCCATAAAAATAAATTTAAGTGGTTACATTAATCGTTACACAAAATACCCAAGATTTTTAAAGATAAGATGAAAGTGGAAAACTATAAAGCACAAAAAAATAATATATATAAAATTACAGTAAAGAAACAACAACGTATTGCAGGAGGTATTTTCTAACGCTTTCTTGTTATATTGAAGATACTTATGAGCGGATCAAAAGTTTGATCGTATTCAGGCTCATTGTATATTTTGTTTACGATGTCCATCCCGCTGATCACTTTACCGAAAGCCGCATATCCCTGTTTGTCAGGATTGTTATCGCCTCCGTAATCGAAACCCGGCTGATCTCCCAAACAGATGAAAAATTCCGTAGTAGCTGTACCGGGCTCCAGACGAGCAAGAGATATCACCCCATCTTTATGTAAAATAGAGGTTTGTTTAGTAGACTCGTGCGGAATTCCCCGCAAAGTCTGCGACTTTCTGCGCGCACTTTTCCAGATACCACCCTGTATGAAATTAGCTTTGAAAGCATCGGACGGCTGATTGTGGTCATTCAGCACCCGATAAAAATAGCTGTTCCGGTACAAGCCCGAGTCAACATAGGATAAAAATGCTTTTACGGTTTCCGGGGCTTTTTCCTGGTACAGTTCAATTTCTATATCGCCCAGCTTCGTCTGTATTTTGATATGCGGATTTTTATATCCTGATGAAGAACAAGCTATTAATAATGCAATAAGAAATACATAGAAAATAATTTTTATCATCGATGCCGCTGAGTTAATGGTTAATGGTAAAGTGTTAATGGTTAATGATTGTAGCGAATAATATTTATGGCTCTTGTACTTACCATGACTATTATGAACTGGGTCATTAACAATTTACAATTTACAATTTACCCTTAACTATTCACCTCAATTTGTTTTCTCATGATCTTCAGCGCTTTCACGATGTGTTTTTCAACGGTACTAACGGAGATGGTTAACTTATTTGCAATAGCCTGGTGAGATAAGTAATTGATGCGGCTCATCACAAAAACTTTCCTGCATTTTTCAGGAAGCTTTACGATGGTATTAACGATGGTGGCTTCCATTAATTTTTTATCCAGGTTAATCTCGGGGATCTCTCCCGCTTCTGAGTCTAGCTGTTGTTTTATGAAATCATAGTGTTTCTGTCTCATCAATTGTTCGCGGTAACGGTCAACTATCTTATTCCTCAACAATGTCTGCAAATAGCCGGGAAGATTAGTAGTGTGTTCAATCTTGGTTCTTTTTAAATAAAACGCTACAAACAGGTCCTGAACAATTTCCTGGGCTTCGTCCCGGGACCCTACGCGTTGGTATGCCGTATTGGTAAGAGGTAGGAAGTAACGATTGTAAATAACATTGAATGCATCTGTATCACCTTTAGAAAACATTTCAAATAACATTCCATCTGCCAGACAGTGGTAACTCATAAGCATATTAATATTGGATATATATGACATTATATAATGACTAATGCCAGAAACATAATGCAAAGATAGAAATTTTTTCGGTTAATATAGCGGTTAGGTGTTTTTGAAACGTTTTTAATGAATAATACTACGTATAAAAAATTTTCTTTAAATTCTTTTTATAGTAGTAAAACTTATTGCTTAAATAATTATTCCTTCTTGCTTGCCTGAATGAAACGGATGCCGTACGGCTTTTTATCTATCGCCGGTAGATACTGATTGTTTGTCATTAAAAAATATTTCGTGCCCTCACTGTGAATAGTGCTTGTAGCAATTGTTTGATACAAGTGTCCAACCAAATTAATGCTGGAATTGATCCGTTCCTTCATGAATGAAATATTTTTTTTAACCAAACAACAAAAGAATGCAGCTAACTGCCGATTTGAAAAGCAGGCTTCGCCAACTTTTCCACACTACTACAATGAATGTT
>CAXTDO010000750.1:0-3529 GCA_964242315.1 uncultured Flavihumibacter sp. | reverse complement strand
CAATTAAAACCTGTGAGGTTTTTAGAAACCTCACAGGTAGGCTCTTCAAAAGTCCAGATGTACTTTTGTTCAGTTTTGAAAGCAAAAGCAGACCTATAAGGTTTAAATCGTTGAGTCTTACACTTCGAGATCAACCTTATAGGTCTAAACGCAGTGTCTAACCGTTGTAAGTTATTGAATTGAAAGTTATTCATTCAACTATTGGCAAGATACCGCTTTTAGACCTATAAGGTTGATCTCGCAGTGTAAGACTCAACCATTTAAACCTTATAGGTCAGTATCCGTATCGAGACTCAAAAGCGGTACGAAGAAAGAACCCTTGTTTTGAACAGCCTACCTGTGAAGTTTTTAAAAACCAGTGAAGCGGATGAGCTTCGCCAGGTTCAACTCTTCATATGAAAAACTTTGCTACACAGATACATGCAATATGCCTGGTACTCATCATGGCTGTCTTGCCAAACGTTTTGCCAGCCCAGCAAAAAACCAGGTTATATATCAAGATCATAGCATCTGATACCAGGAACATTACTCCTGCAATGGTATGCATCACCAATAAGAGTAATCTGAAAGTGCATCTGCCTCCCGATGGCGCAGTTGCAGGTGAAGCAACCTACCCTGATATTTTTTTCGGTGGGATAAATTTCAGTAACAATAAAAACTGGGTGGGTCCGGTTAGAAAAATGAGCGGAAAAGGCGCCGTGAACGGACAGCGCACCTATGTATATGGCAACGCACCAACACTGCCGTACTGGAAAGAACCTGTTATGTACCAGGTTTCCGGTAATTTCACCATCGACCTGGAGCCGGGTACCTGGCGTATCAGCATTGAACATGGCAATGAGTATGTGCCTGTAAACAGTGAACTAACCGTTAAGGCCCGGCCAAAAGAACAAACAAAAACATTTGTTTTAAAAAGATGGATCAACCTTCCTAAGCTCGGTTGGTACTCCGGTGACGTACACGCGCACCATCCTTTAAACAGGCAGTCATTCAGGGAGTATGTTCTTCAATTGGCAAAAGCGGAAGATGTTCATTTGTTGAACATACTGCAGATGGGAGACCGAAGCCATATTTATTTCCAGCCTGAAGGCTTCGGCGACAAGTTTCATATCATTCATGGAAATACCAGCATCGTATCAGGCCAGGAAGAACCACGAAGTAATTACGGACATATCATTGGACTAAACACCGAAGCATTGGCAAGAGACACCGCTGCATACAATCATTACGATATTGTATTCAATCGCATCCATCATAAACAACAGTCGCTCGCAGGGTATGCGCATTTTGCTTATGGAGGTGAAGGCGTTAAGGAAGGCCTTGCAATATATGCACCCACCGGCGCCATTGACTTCCTGGAGCTGCTGCAAAATACCCAATTGAACACAAGTGATTATTACGATTACCTGAACCTGGGCTTCAGGCTAACGGCAGCCGCAGGCAGCGACTTCCCCTGGGGCTCTACCATTGGTGACGGCCGTACTTATGTGTACACCGGAAATTCATTTTCCGCCGCCAAATGGTTTGAAGGAATGAAGCGAGGCAACACATTTGTATCCAACGGTCCGGCACTCTTTTTAAAAGCAGCAGGAAACCTCCCCGGAGCCGAAGCTAACAAGCATCAGGGTGATCAGGTAACGATAACGGTAAAAGCCCTGTCGAATTCTAATATCGGCGTAATAGAAAAGGTTCAGTTGCTGAATAACGACGGGCTGCTTACGGAAGCACTGAATACCAAACACCTCAACTCGGTTTCCTTAACAATAAACCATCAGCTTCTGAAAAGCCAGTGGGTAACTGCAGCCGTTTACTGCTCCAATGGCGCGCTCGCCCATACTTCACCCGTATATTTTACTGTTGATGGAAAATCATGGTATGATTCGGCAAAAGGACCCGCCATCATACAAAAGCTGCTTGTGATACTTAATAACGCTAAGAAAACTGAGAACTCAAAACAGCCCATTGACAGCGGCATGATAGAGAGGATTGAAAACGCTGAGCTGTATTATAAACGGCTGATGCAGTGAAGTATCGGGTATGAGGTATGAGGTATGAGGCTGGCTGTTCAAAAGCCAGCCTCATACCTCATACCTCATACCCGACATCCCCAGATAACCCCATTATAGAATTGGCTAATGGCAAAACATTTTAAACGCTGTATTTTACATATTTTTATCTGTAATGAAACTACCACTCCTGCTTTCTATTGCAGGTCTATATACTGCTATTATCTTATCCTCAGGCTGTAACAACCCTTCGGGTATAAAAAAAACAAGTACTATAGACAGTACCGATAACTTTGCCGATAATATCCGTAAAACCGCTTTTCAAACCCCTGAAGAAGAGCGGAAAGCTTTTCACCTGCCAGATGGATTTGAAATAACGCTTTTTGCTGCTGAGCCGGATATCAGTAAACCTATCAACATGGAATTTGATGAACGCGGTAGGCTATGGGTAACCACTACCATCGAGTATCCAAAACCTGCTGCTCCCGGAAGGGGCCGCGATAAGATCGTAATTCTCGAAGACACCGATAATGACGGAAAGGCCGATAAGTTTATTCCGTTTGTTGACAGTCTTAATATACCCATCGGCATTACGCCGGTTCATAACGGAGCAATTGCGTACAGCATCCCTAACGTGTATAAATTCATAGATAAAAACGGAGATGACCGTGCCGACGAAACTACCAGGCTGCTCGGGCCCTTTGAATTTGTAGATACCCATGGCATGGTTAACAACCTTATCCGTGGTTATGACGGATGGATATATGCCTGTCATGGATACGCCAACAATTCAACCGTAGCAGGCGCTGATGGAGACTCCATTCATATGTCGTCGGGTAACACCTTTCGTTTCCGGGAAGATGGCAGCAGGGCGGAAGCTACTACTTTTGGCCGGGTGAATCCCTTTGGCTATGCTTACGATGAGTGGGGATATCTGTACTCACTCGACTGTCATACAAAACCCATTTACCAGTTGATAACGGGCGGTCAATACCCGGCTCAGGGTGTTAAGGAACCGCCTACAGGATGGGCGCCGATGATGATGAGTTACGAATTTGGTTCCACCGCTAATTCAGGACTGGTTTATTATACCGGTGAACAATTTCCCGAACCTTACCGACATAACTTTTATTCGGGCAACGTAGTAACGTCCAGGATCAACCGCAATACCATGCGCCTGCAGGGGTCATCACCCGCAAGCAGGCGGGAACCGGATTTCCTGGTAAGCGACGATCCATGGTTCCGCCCGGTTGACATTAAAACCGGCCCCGACGGATCGATGTATATCGCCGACTTCTATAACAGGATCATAGGGCATTATGAAGTGCCTAAAGACCACCCCGGCCGCGACAAAACCAGCGGGCGCATCTGGAAAATCACCTATACCAGAAATAAAAAAACTAATCCTGCATCCAGGAAAGACTGGTCAGGGGCATCGATTGAGGAACTGGTGCAGGCACTGGGCTTTCCGCGACTGAACAGCAGGAGGAGGATCGCCAATTCGCTGGTAGACCGGTATGGAC
>CAXTDO010000749.1:0-3531 GCA_964242315.1 uncultured Flavihumibacter sp. | reverse complement strand
CGAGGTGCCACGGAGGTCCACGGAGGAGGCTCCTCCGTGGACCTCCGTGGCACCTTGGCTTTTCCTCCGTGGTTAAAAAAACACCAAGCTTTTTACCCGATCTTTATTTAATGTGCTTACCATGAAATCTATTCCCGGATTGTTTCTTATTGTTTCATACTTTTTATCTTCCTGCAAACAGGATACAAAACTGTTTCATTTAATTTCTTCCGGTAGCTCCGGCATTCATTTCAACAATAAGATTGTGGAGAATGATTCCATCAATCCTATTGAAGTAACAAATATTTATAATGGCGGTGGCGTGGGCGTCGGTGATTTTAATAACGACGGTTTGCAGGATCTTTATTTTACCGGAAGCCTGGTGCCTAATAAACTGTACCTGAATAAAGGAGCATTGCAGTTTGAAGATATTACCACCAGTGCGGGAGTAGCCGGTGATGGCAGATGGTGCAGGGGAGTAGCTGTGATAGACATCAACAATGACGGATGGATGGATATGTATGTTTGCGCATCCATGGATAAAAATCCGGAAAGGCGCAAAAACCTTCTTTATATCAATCAGGGACTCGACAAAAATTCACTGCCTTATTTTAAAGAGTCGGCCGCTGCTTACGGACTGGATGATACTACGTATTCCACCATGGCAAGTTTTTTTGATTACGATAATGATGGTGACCTGGATATGTACCTGGTGGTAAACGAGATCCTTCCAAACGTTAACCCTTCTGTTTTTAAAGAGAAGATTACCGATGGCTCCTTCCCCAGTACAGGACGGCTTTACAAAAATACAATGGACAGTAGTTCCAGACATCCCATATTTACAAATGTTACCAAAGAAGCAGGACTTACCCTGGAAGGTTATGGGCACAGCGTAAATGTTGCGGACATCAACAAAGATGGCTGGAAGGATATCTATGTTACCAACGATTTCATTGCAAACGATCTGCTCTACATTAATAACCATGACGGAACTTTTACCGATAAGGCCGCCTCTTACTTCAAACATACTTCTGCAAACGGAATGGGTCAGGATGTAATAGATATCAACAACGACGGATTGTCTGACATCATAGAGCTGGATATGAATCCGGAAGATAACTACCGTAAAAAAATGATGATGAACTCAGGCAGTTATCAAACGTTCCAGCTTAACGATTTTTTTAAATACCAGTACCAATATGTAAGAAACTCGCTGCATGTTAATGAAGGGCCGAGAGTAAATTCAGATGACTCAATAGGCGATCCGATTTTCAGCGACGTAGCCTATTTTTCAGGTATGGCAGAAACAGACTGGAGCTGGGCACCACTGGTAGCGGACTTTGATAACGACGGCCTGCGCGACCTGGTAGTTACCAACGGTTTTCCTAAAGATATTACCGATCATGATTTCATAGCTTACCGGGAGGAAGCTACGATGATTGCTCCGCAGCCTGTTACATTAGCGCAGATACCACAGGTTAAACTACATAACTATGCCTTTCATAATAAAGGCGATTGCCGCTTTGAAGATGTGTCTGATAATTGGGGCATGAACAAACCAGCCTTTTCAAATGGAGCGGCCTATGCAGACCTTGATAACGATGGCGATCTGGAAATAGTGGTGAACAATATCAACGATGAGGCTTCGGTATATGAGAATACAACGATGGATGCAAAACCGGCCAATGAGCATTATTTGTCCGTACAATTAAAAGGCGATTCTTTGAACCTGCATGGGTTGGGCGCCTGGATTGAATTGCATTATGGCAATAACCAGCAGGTATACGAGCAAACACCTTACCGTGGCTACCTGTCTTCAATACAATTAAACCCTCATTTCGGCTTAAAGGATGTTTCCGTTATTGATTCTGTAGTTATAAAATGGCCTGATGGTACAAAACAGTCATTAAAAAACGTAACAACTAATCAGACTTTAAAAGTTAATAAGGCAGATGCAACAGAACGTTACTCATGGCAACAACCGGTACTTGCATCGAATGCTTTATTTACGGAAGTAACCGGCAAAGCAGGCATTCATTATAAACATTTTCAAAAAGATTACATCGATTTTAATATTCAAAAATTATTGCCACATAAATTTTCAGAATACGGACCATCACTGGCTGCTGCGGATTTGAACGGAGATGGCTTGGATGATATAGTTGCCGGAGGAAATTCATCTATGGGCGCAGCTATTTTATTGCAACAGAATAACGGGTCCTTTATACAAAACGCCCTGGTGCAACCAACAGAAATAATGGGCGTAGATTTTCAGGATATGGGTACTACCCTGTTTGATGCGGATGGAGACGGAGATATAGATATTTACTTTTCCCGGGGTGGTTATGAAAGTAAGCCAAACACCGTTGCTTACCAGGATAATTTTTACATCAATGACGGAAAAGGTCATTTTACACCGGATTCCCTGGCCATACCTAAGAATTTAACCAGCAAGTCGTGCGTCAGGGCTATTGATTATGATAAAGACGGAGATCTGGATCTTTTCATTGCAGGCCGGGTAGAGCCATGGAATTATCCCAAACCGGTATCCAGCTTCATCTACAGGAATGATTCTAAAAACGGGCATGTAGCGTTTACAGATGTAACCAGCCAGGTAGCAAAAGATTTAAATAACATAGGGCTGGTATGTGATGCGCTTTTTACCGATTTTGATAATGATGGCTGGCCCGATTTAATGCTTGCCGGCGAATGGATGCCGTTGACTTTCTTAAAAAATGACAAAGGTGTTTTTAAAAATGTTACGGCAACATCAGGTGTCGCCAATCAAACAGGATGGTGGAACAGCATTGCTGCCGGTGATTTCGATAACGATGGCGACGTAGATTATGTAATAGGAAACCAGGGCCAGAACTCTTTTTACAAAGCTGCTGATCATTACCCTGTTTCAATTTATGCCAAAGACTTTGATAAGAATGGCAGTTACGACGCTTTCCCTTCCCTATACCTCCCGGCCAGCCAGGAAGACACTGTTAGAAAAGAATTTCCGGCGCAATTGAGAGATGACATCATAAAACAGATGACAGGGATGCGTTCAAAATTTCAGAATTACAAATCCTATGCTGTTGCTACCATGAACCAACTGTTTTCGGAAGAGCAATTACAGGGTGCATTAATCTTAAAAGCAAACTGCTTTAGCTCGGTTTATTGCAGAAATGACGGTGGTGGCAAATTCACCCTGGTTACCCTGCCGTTCAAAGCCCAGTTGTCTGCACTAAATGGCATGATACCGGATGATTTTGACGGAGACGGCAATCTCGACCTGGTAATGAATACCAATGATTTTGGAACCGATGTAACAGTAGGTCGGTATGATGCGTTAAATGGCCTGGTATTGAAAGGTGATGGCAAGGGAAACTTTCAACCTATGTCAATACTTGAAAGCGGAATTTTCATTCCCGGCAATGGAAAAGCTTTAGTTAAATTAAGAAGTAAAAACGGCCACTACATGCTGGCAGCCGGCCAAAACCGGGGACCCCTAGAAATTTTTGAGCTTAAAAAAGATATCATCAACATCCCTTTGCAGCCCAATGA
>CAXTDO010000748.1:0-3538 GCA_964242315.1 uncultured Flavihumibacter sp. | reverse complement strand
ATTTAATGAATATACATAACGATTCGTGACAAGTAATCTATTCAAAATAACACTAATGTTTTACGTGGATCCAAGATGTTCAAAATCAATAAATTGGAATGCAACACTTTAAAATTTTCTAATAAAGCTTCCAATGATTGATAGATAAATTCTGAAGAGAAAAACCGTTAGTGGAGGAAGGAAAAAAAAATTATCAGATATTATGATATCAGTCAGCAGAACCCATATCTCAGCGTTAATTACTTGAATGAATTAATGGAAATAAAAGAACTGGCTATTACTGATATCCTAAACCAGCCACAGGAACAAATTGGTTTTACCTGCAGGACATGATCTCTTCTAATACAAAGGCCTGCCAGTCGCCCTTGTTTGATGTTATGAAAAAGGATGGAAAGTTCTACCTGGTTCCTTTGACAAGAAACAATAGAAATAGCAAAGATTACAGGCAGATTAAACTTTGCAGCTCTAACTACCGATTCAGGTGTGCCGCCAACCGCTATCCAAATGTCTAATGCGTCATTTACTGCACGTGGTAATACCTGCTGGTTTTCCAACGCCGGGCGGAACTTGCCGTTCCAGATCACGCGAGGCTGCTTATTGATCTGCAGCAGCAGTTCCAGTTTCTCCTCAAACAACTCGTTGTAATCAGCAAGGTCGTAACCAAACAGCGGAAACGACCCCGTAAAACTTCCACGGCCTACCATCAGTTCAGCCCGTCCATTACTGATCAGGTCAACCGTAGCAAAACTCTGATAGAGTCGAACGGGATCAGACGAGCTAAGGACCGAAACAGCACTTCCCAATTTAATGTTCTTTGTTACCGTTGCTGCTGCAGCCAATATAATTTCAGGCGCTCAAACCGCATAGTCGGGCCGATGATGTTCGCCAATGCCAAAAAAGTCAAGCCCTACTTCATCCATCAATTTAATCTCTTCTATCAATTCCTGCATCCGCTGCTGGGCAGGCTGCACCTCACCCTTACTATTGATGTGCAGATCTCCAAACATTCCAACACCTAATTCCATACTAATGATTTTATTTACAAAGGTAGTTCCTCAGCTTTACTTGGTTGTTTTATGCCTACCAACTTAATCGCTGGCTTTCAGGTACGGTTGATATGTGTTTCATTTTCCCCTGCCTGTATTCGCTGTAAAACCGCCTGATGTCCTCTGAACTATCTGCGATGAAGGGGCCCTGTGAAACGATTGGATCGCCGGTTGGTTCACCGCTATAGAGCGCAAAGCGAACTCCGTCCTTGCCTGCTGTTAACTTCAACTCGCTTGCAGCGTCCTCTGTTCCCATATCTAACCATCCTACCTGGTACTTGTTCAATCCTTTTTCATCCTCACCGACCATTACAGTTCCATCTAAAACATATAAGAAGGTATTGAAGTTTGCAGGTATATCGAGTACAGTGGTAATACCCGCTTCAATGGAAACATCAGCAATAACCATAGGAACATAGTTCTGAACAGGCGAAGTTAAACCTGCAAGGGAGCCGCTGTACACTTTTATATGCACTCCTCCTTCATTTAAGGTTGGAGTGTGCTCCAACGGCAAATCCTGCACCCTCGGTTGGGTCAACCTGTCTTTCTTGGGCAGATTTACCCATAATTGCAACAGGCGCATGGTTGCAGCCTTGTCTATTGTTTCTGTATGCACAATACCGCTGCCTGCCGTCATTACCTGGAAGTCGCCACCCTTCATGGTGTGGGCGGCATCGCCTATTTTACCCTCCAACAGTAAAGAGACCGTCTCAAAACCAGCATGCGGATGAGCGCCACCAACAGGTGTGTTATCTTTCTTGTCCAGGTAATCGTCCATCAGCAATATAAAAGGATCACTATTGGAAAAGCCACCTGTTATTACAGCACGTGCCGTATGATCAGTACCGAGAAAACCCGGTTGAGGTTTCGGTGTTTCTATTCTTGCCAATTTTCTTTTGATAGCCATAAGTTAATTTTTAAGCTTTTAGTAAGTAAGTAGCCGCTCTTTAAGCAGCTACACTTACAGCTTGTTTTACTAATTGTATTTCACTATTTATTTTTACTTCTTCACTTAGCACTACTCCGCCTGTTTCCAGTACACCATTAAAGTTTACACCCCACTCGCTGCGGTTTATCTTGCCTGTTACTACAAAACCCGCTCTTTCTCCACCCCACGGATTTTTAGTAACGCCGTTAAATTCAAGGTTCAGTTTTACCGGCCTGGTTACTCCTTTAAGTGTCAGGTCGCCAAACAATGCAAAGGTGTCGTTGCCTGTCTTCTCCAGCTTTGTTGATGTAAAATTCAATTCAGGGAACTTTTCTACTTCAAAGAAATCTGAATTGCGAAGATGCGCATCTCTTTGATCGTTGTTGGTAGAAATAGAAGCCATATCTCCAGACAAGCTGATTTGAGCTGTAGTAAAATCTTCGCCTTGTGTTTCTACTTCTGCCTGGAAGCTTTTCAACGATCCTGAAACACTGCTGATCATAAGATGCTTTATTTTAAAACCTAATTCGCTGTGTGTTGGGTCTACTACCCATTTTGTTGTTGCCATGATGATTCCTTTTTATTTGATTGTTAAATTGATAATGCAAAACTACCTACCTTTACTTTCATAAAGTAAGCACTATACTAAAGGTTAGTAGTTACCTTAAGGTAAGCAGTAAAACAAACGTTATGGCAAAGTTGAAAATGGACAAAGAAGTTACATCAGAAGCGCAGTGTAAAGCTACCCTCAATTCTGTTGCAGATGCCCTATATGTAATAGGTGGTAAGTGGAAACTAAGAATAATAGTTGCGCTAACCGAAGGCAACAGGAGATTTAATGAAATGCAACGGTTAATTGAAGGCATCTCGGCAAAAGTTCTTTCAACAGAATTAAAAGATTTGGAACTAAACGGCTTTGTACGACGAAACGTGTTTACCGGCACACCTGTAGTGGTAGAGTATGAGTTAACACAATATGCTGAAACCCTGAGTGGAGTGTTACAAGCATTAAGCGAATGGGGAGCAAAGCACAAAGAGATGGTGAAGAAAAGTATGCATATGAAGGAGGCGGTAGGTTCTTAGGATCAGGTCGTATATACCAGGATTATTTCTTGTATCAGGCAATTTATTTGACGGAAAGACTTTGAATCAAGTATTTATTTATCTCCCACTTTTCAGGAAAAAGAAATTGTATAATCTCCTTCGGCCTGTCAAACTTTTGTTTAATCCTTACGTTTCCAACTAATAATTCAGGCATTTTAACCCTTAAGTATTTGTCAGTTTCACAAAAGCAATTCTGCAGGTCTATTAATTGTGGTTGTCGTCCGAAAAGGTTCTTAAAATCAGTGAAACCGTATCTCTGCTGATACTTTTCAAAGTTATCATGGGTGTATTTGATACAGTCCTCAAATGTATACTGCCCGGTATCTGAAAAACACTTTTTTATACCTCTTATTGCACCAATCCCTGCTTTTACAAACGAGTTTTCATCGAAATTTATAACAGATGAATAATTAAAATCAATTGCATATTGAAACGCCAGGAACTCCCCGATAAAAGAACA
>CAXTDO010000747.1:0-3548 GCA_964242315.1 uncultured Flavihumibacter sp. | reverse complement strand
CACCACTTCATGCAATTCCACATTAAAAGCCATCATAAAATTCTTCATCAGGTCATGAGTCAAAGGGCGGCTCGGTTGCATCTTTTCCAGTGCTACCGCAATTGCCTGCGCTTCAAAACCGCCAATAACAATAGGCAAACGGCGTAGTCCATTCACTTCTCCCATCACCACAGCATAGGAATGTGTTTGTGTGATGCTATGCGAAAGGGCCACTATTTCCAATTCGATCTTTCTCATAACCTGACCCGAACGCGGGGGATTGTTTTTAGTGAAAAAGCAAATATAAAAATTAAAGCCTTTCAAAAAATTGAAAGGCTTCGAAAATTAAATTAATTAAATATCTTTTTAATGCTATATTATCTTGTTTCAGCAGTCAGATATCAGCCGTCAGGTATCAACTGTCAGGAGGAAACATATCCCGCAATCACCTGACGACTGCTGACAGCCGATTGCCACCACTATCCCTTCTTTAATTTTTTAACAGCTTCTGTTAGTTTTGGTACTATTTCAAATATGTCGCCTACTATTCCATAGTCAGCCGCTTTAAAAAAAGGCGCTTCCGCATCCTTATTAATAGCTACGATCACTTTACTGCGGTTAACGCCGGCTAAATGCTGGATAGCGCCCGAAATCCCTAATGCAAAATAAAGGTTAGGCGCAATTGCCAGTCCGGTTTGTCCTACATGCTCATGGTGAGGCCGCCAATCGGAGTCTGCCACAGGCCGGCTGCATGCCGTCGCCGCTCCTAAAGCGTGAGCCAGGTCTTCAACAATGCCCCAGTTTTCTGGACCTTTCAGTCCCCGGCCGCCGCTCACCACTATTTCTGCTTCACTTAATGGTATTTCACCGGTTACTCTATTAACAGCCGTTACTTTTACCAACGGTTCGTCTACAGAAACGGTTAAAGGGGTGATCTCTGCAATACCTTCTGCTTCTACAACTTTGTACGCATTGGCATTAAGCGAAATAATTTTAATAGCCGTATTCAGGGAAACGTTTGCAAAAGCCTTTCCGCTGAATACATTTTTTTTAACTACAAATCCATCAGTAGTATCAGGCAGACTAATTGCGCCGGCTACCAGTCCGGCTTTCAGCTTTGCAGACAATCTTGGAGCAATAGCCTTGCCATCCACATTATTCGAAAAAACAATCACCTCAGCACCCGTACGCTGACATACCTGCGCTAATACGCCTGTAAAAACTTTTGCATCAAAATGATCAAGTGTTTTATTATCCACATGATAAATTTTCTGAGCGCCATATTTTCCTAAAGCCGCAAGATCATCAGTGACGGAGCCTAAAACGATGCCTTCTGAGCTTGTACCCATTTGTTTGGCCAGCGCTGCACCGTAGCTTAACACTTCCAGCGAGGATTTCCTGATATGTCCATCAGCCTGATCTATAAAAACTAATACTGACATAAGAATAATTTAATAATGAAATAGGAATAAATTGTAAGCCGGTCCTTATTTAAATAACCTTTGCTTCTTCATGCAACAACCTGATCAATTCTTCCGGATGCTCCGCAGGAATTAATTTTACACCTGCTTTTGGAGCCGGCAATTCATAGCTTACATAGGAAGTAAGCGTATCAGCGGCCACGGGGTCAGATACTTTTAATGGTTTTGTTCTGGCCGACATGATACCCCGCATGTTAGGGATTCGCGCTTCAGCCACACCTTTTTGGCAACTAACCAGTACAGGAAGCGTCACTGCATTTACTTCCTCACCTCCTTCAATCTCACGAGTAATAGTTGCCATAGTTCCATTAAGGTCAAACTTTGTTGCCAGCGAGATGAATGGAATATCCAGTAATTCCGACAGCATGCCTCCAATGGCCGCACTGTTGTAGTCAATAGTTTCCTTCCCTGTAAAAATCAGGTCGTACGCTCCCAGCCGCGCAATATTCGCTATCTGGGATGCTATGAAAAAGCTGTCCTGGCTTTCTGAATTTACTCTGAATGCTTCATCACCGCCTAATGCAAGCGCTTTACGGATCACCGGTTCAGCATCGGCGCCACCCACTGTTACCAGGTGAACCACTACCGACGGATCTTTTTCCTTTAATTCAATGGCCCTTACTAATGAATACCATTCATCATAAGGATTGATGATCCATTGAACACCCGACTGCGAGAATTTCGTATTATTATCTGTGAAAGCTATTTTTGCCGTTGTATCTGGCGTTTTAGTAATGCAAACTAAAATTTTCATTTGCCGGTTCTTAATTATTAAATAAAGTTGTTTATGCAACTAATACAAAGATAATGGTTGCATAGATAGCAGCACAAAAAAAATCCGGTTTAACCAGTATTTTGAAGAACTTAACAAGTATTTATGGATAGAATAGCATCGCTGAAGGATTTTCTGAAAGAGAGTCCGGCGGACAGTTTCCTGCAACATGCACTGGCGCTGGAATACATAAAGTTGGGCAACGACACCGAGGCAAGGATATTATTTGAAACCATCCTGAACAGTGATGCCGGTTACATAGGTTCCTACTATCATCTGGCAAAACTGCTGGAGCGAACTGGTGATACAGATGAAGCAATTAAGGTGTATGAAAAGGGAATGATGAATGCTAAAAAAGCCGGCGATAATCATGCATACAACGAATTGCAGGCAGCCTATGAGGATTTGACTTTTTGAAAATTGTCTGAACTGTGATTTAGCTGATTAAATGATCGACTATGACATTGGGAAAAATCATAGCCCATCATTTAATCAATTAAATCACAGTTCAGACAATCATAGCCCATCATTTAATCAGCTTAATCACAGTTCAGAATGACTTTGCTTCAAAGATTTTTACAATTCATCAAAGAAGAAAATCTTTTTCAAAACACAGACCGGCTGTTGCTGGCCGTTAGTGGAGGAGTGGATTCAGTGGTGTTATGCGAGCTTTGCAAACAGTCGAAATTTAAATTTACTATTGCTCATTGTAATTTTCAATTGAGAGGAGAGGAGAGCACCCGGGATGAAAACTTCGTTCGCGAACTCGCCAAAAGATACCAGGTGCCCATTCATGTTAAAGAGTTCAACACAAATCAATATGCGCTTGATCATAAGTTGTCTGTTCAGGTGGTTGCACGTAACCTGCGCTATACCTGGTTTAATGAGCTACTCATTGACAATGGCAGTAATCTCAAATACGTGCTTACTGCACATCATGCAGATGATAACATCGAAACGATGCTCATGAACCTCTTTAAAGGTACCGGTATAACCGGCTTAAGAGGCATACTGCCTAAACAGAACGGAATAATAAGACCGCTTTTGTTTGCACACAAAGCAGCAATCATGAGTTTTTCGGAAGAAAACAATTTAAGCTATGTAGAGGATTCATCAAATGAGTTGGATAAATATACGCGCAACTATTTCCGTAACCAACTGCTGCCCGGCATTCAAAACGTCTTTCCGGCTGTGGAGGAAAACATGGCAAGAAATCTAAGACGATTCCGGGAAACGGAACAGCTATACCGGCAGGCGGTTGAGTTGCACAAAAAAAAATTAATAGCAATAAAAGGTAATGAGCCGCATATTCCTGT
>CAXTDO010000746.1:0-3550 GCA_964242315.1 uncultured Flavihumibacter sp. | reverse complement strand
GATGTTGCTGATCCGTCAGTTTGAATTAATGGCTGAAGAAAAATATAAAATGGAAGGTAAGATCAGAGGATTTTTTCATGCCTATATCGGGCAGGAAGCCATTGCCGCCGGATGTATGACGGCTACCCGCCCTGAAGATCCCTTTATCACCGGTTATCGCGACCATGGCCTTGCAGTAGCAAAAGGCGTTGATGTGAAAGCTTGTATGGCTGAATTGTATGGCAAAGCAACCGGATGTGCCAAAGGAAAGGGGGGAAGTATGCACTTTTTTGGAGTGGAACAACGCTTTTTCGGCGGTCACGGAATCGTTGGCGCACAGATAGGCACCGGAGCCGGACTGGCATTTGCAGAACAATATAAAGGAACCGATAACGTTTGCCTTACCTTCTTTGGTGATGGCGCTGCCCGCCAGGGCATGTTACATGAAGTGTTTAACATGGCGATGATCTGGAAACTTCCAGTAATATTTATCTGCGAAAATAATAACTACGCCATGGGAACGTCGGTTGAAAGGACTTCCAACGTAACAGATATCTACAAACTTGCCGATGCATACGAAATGCCCGGTGATTCTATTGACGGGATGGTTCCTGAAGCAGTGCATGAAAGTGTCAGCCGTGCGGTCAAGAGGGCGAGAGAAGGTGGCGGACCCACACTTATCGAGATCAAAACTTATCGATATAAAGGCCACTCTATCAGTGATCCTCAAAAATACAGAACGAAAGAAGAAGTGGAAGAATACAAGCAAAAAGATCCGATTGAACAGGTATTGAAAACAATAATTGATAATAAATACGCCACTAAGGAAGAAGTTGATGCTATTAACAAAAGGGTTAACGACCAGGTGGCAGAATCGGTAACATTCGCTGAAGAATCTCCATGGCCAAATGATGATGAATTGTTAAAGGATGTTTATGTAGATAAGAACTTTCCTTTTTATGTTGACTAAACAAAGAGGTATTAAATTTTAATTAATCACTGCATATATAATGATTGAAGACAAACACGTTCAGAATCCCGAAGTAGATGATGTAATCAGCAAAGCAACCGGCTTCTGGGCAGCAAATGGAAAAAAGGTGCTGATCATTTTAGGAGCCTTTGTAGTTGCAGTCGTTGGCTTTTTCGCCTATAAAAGTTTTGTATCAGCACCTAATGAAGCCAAAGCTTCTGAAGCTATGTTCCGGGCGCAGGATTATTTTGCACAGGATTCCATACGCCTGGCATTAAATGGCGACAATATTAACCCAGGCTTTCTAAAAGTTATAGATAGGTATGGCAGTACCAAGGCCGCTAATCTTGCCCATTTTTATGCAGGAAGTTGTTATATCAAGCTGGGAGATTTTAGTAAAGCAGTTACGCACCTTAAAGACTTTTCTACTGATTCCAAACAGATTCAGGCCAGGGCGCTGTCGCTATTGGGCGATGCATATAGTGAACTTAATAAAAAAGAAGAAGCTGCCGAACAATATAGTAAGGCAGGAAAAATGTTCGAAAAGGACGATTACAATTCCCCTGAATATTTGTTCAGGGCCGGTTATTTATACGAAAGTATAGGGAAAAATAAAGATGCTATTGAACTGTACAAGCTTATCAAAGAAAAATATTCAAAAAGTGATAGAGGCTTTGATATTGATAAATATCTTGCAAGGCTTGGTGTAGTTGATTAAGAATAAAAAGAACTTTATGGCAGCTATTAATGACAGTAAATTGTTTGATACGACTACAGGCATTCCAATGAAGAATGCCTGTATAGTTATTATACGAACTGAATGGAACGCGGCCATAGTTGATAAGCTGGAAGAAGCCTGTAAACAGGCCCTTGCGCAGTACGACATGATTACTACTAAATCCATAACCGTTCCGGGCGCTTTTGAAATACCCTTTGGCATTAAAAGCTATTGGGAAGCATCAAAATATCTTGATTGCCGGCCATCGGCATTTATAGCCCTGGGCTGCGTTCTCAGGGGCGATACTCCGCATTTTGATTATGTTTGTAAAGGTGTTACTGATGGCATTGTGCAACTGAATTTGATGCTGCCCGTTCCTTCCATATTTGGAATTTTAACAGTTGACAACCAGCAACAGGCTGATGACCGCACCGGAGGCCAACACGGAAATAAAGGAGCAGAAGCGGCTGTTACCGCAGTTAAGATGGTAGCGCTGCAGCAGGTGCATAAATCAATTCCCCGCAAAGCTACTACCTGACTACGGTTTAATGCATTCTGACTATATTTCGCAATCAACAGAACTTTACTGAACCATATCATTCTAAGCGTTGCATTAAATAAATACTGAATGAACGTACACATCTTTGTGCCATGTTTTGTTGACCAATTATATCCTGACACGGCTTTCAACATGGTTAGTGTACTGGAACAATCTGGCTGCACAGTTCAGTATAATACTAATCAAACCTGTTGCGGACAGCCGGCATTTAATGCAGGATTTCAAAAAGAGGCTAAGGATGTGTGCCATAAGTTCATCAAAGATTTTCAGGAAGCTGATTATATAGTGGCTCCCAGCGCATCTTGTGTAGGCTTTGTACGTAACTACTATCCAAAGCTCTTTGATAATTCTTTGATGCATGAAGAAGCAAAAGGTATAGGAAGCAGGACCTTCGAATTTTCAGAATTTATGGTAAACGTGCTTCAGGTGGAGAATCTTGGAGCTACCCTTAATGGAAAAGCTACCTACCACGATTCCTGCGCCGGTCTCCGCGAATGTAAGATAAAAAAAGAGCCGCGTATTCTGCTTTCAAATGTGGCAGGATTAGAATTAACTGAGATGAAGGATGTAGAAACCTGTTGTGGTTTTGGTGGCACTTTCGCCGTGAAATTTGATTCTATTTCAATAGGCATGGCCGATCAGAAAGTACAAAACGCGTTAAACACTGGTGCAGAATATATCATTTCTACCGACCTCTCCTGTCTTATGCACCTTGATGGGTATATACGTTATAAGGGACTGGATTTAAAAACCATGCACATTGCAGATGTGCTGGCAAGCAGATAATGGTTAATGCTTAATTATAACTGCTATAATTAACCATTAACCATTAACAACTAACCATTAACTAAAAAGGCCAGCCATAGAAAGGGCCGGCCTGATTTGAAAATCCCACTATACACCAAATTCTTAACAAAACTTTTTGGAAAAAAACAATGCGAAATCTTTAATAACTTTTATAATAATTTTTATTCTTTAGAATTAATTTGTTGAGCATTTCAGTGATTGATAATAGTCAACACAAATACATACGGTGATGGTTGATATTTAGATTTAGAAAAATAAAAAAAGCGTTCAAAATTTTACATATTTTAATTTGCTGTAAAAAATCTAACATTATATGATGTGAAGTTTTTACAGTCATTATTATACAACTTTGATCACACTAAAAACTACCTATGGCATACTGGCTCGTTAAATCGGAACCTTCATCGTATAGTTACGATCAGCTTGTTAAAGACAAAAAAACTGCCTGGACGGGCGTACGTAATTATGCTGCCCGCATTCATTTAAAAGCTATGGAAAAAGGAGATGAAGTATTTTA
>CAXTDO010000745.1:0-3569 GCA_964242315.1 uncultured Flavihumibacter sp. | reverse complement strand
GGGATATATTCCGCTACCAGGAAGGCGCTGAAATGTACTCATTTTACATGCATGAGCAAACAGGGGTAGATCCAAAAACAGGCGCACCTACCTGGACCGACGTGAACGGAGACGGCAAATTCGATCCCAATGTTGACCGGAAAATTGTAGGGTCTGCCAATCCCAAACTATTCGGCGGATTTACAAATACACTCAACTTTAAGGATTTCGACCTTATGTTCTTCTTCCAATATTCCTATGGCAACAAACAGTTGAACTGGAACCGGTTTTTCCTGGAACACGGCGGAACCAGGGCTACCAATTATTCAACCAGCCAGCTAGACAGGTGGCAAAATCCCGGAGACGTTACCATGATTCCAAAAATGAACGCCGCCAACTATGCCAGTGACCTAAGGTCTTCAAGGTTCCTGGAAGATGGCTCTTACATACGTCTGAAAAACATTTCATTCGGCTATAATGTGCCTTCTGCCCTGTTCACCAAACTGCATCTTTCCACGGTAAGGTTCTATGTGTCCGCACAGAATCTTATTACCATTACAAAATATACCGGCCTCGATCCCGAGCTTACCGGTACTGCGGCTACAGCCCTCACACAGGGTATTGAATTCTTTTCCATGCCTTCACCAAGAACGATAATGGGCGGTATCAACATTAGTTTTTAAAATCAAATTATCAATTATGAAATCAACATCCGATATAAATAAACAGTGTTCAACAATTTGCCGGCAGTTGGGCTTGATGTTTTACAAACCCGGCTCTTACATGGTTCTGGCAACCATCTTATTATTGGGTAGTGCGTGTACAAAAGTATTGGATCAAACATCCATCGTTGATGTGGATGAAAGTAAGGCCATCACCAATAATAAAAGCGCTTCGGTGGCGGTTGCCGGTTTGTATAACGAATTGCAGAACGGCAGCTATTACGGCCGTAATTTTCAAATATGCAGCGACGTGTCTTCCGACATTGCTCAAAGCGTGGGCACCTGGGATTTTTACCGCGAAATGGATACCTACCAGGTTACTTCCGGTAATACCGAAGTTGGTAATTTTTATTACAGGGCCTACCGGGCTGTTAATCAGGCAAACAACATCATAGCAAAAGTTGCTCCCTTAACAGACGTTACCACGGTACAAAAAAATCTTTACCTGGGACAGGCTTATTTTATCAGGGGCCTTGCTTACTTTGATTTGAACAGGTTGTTTAGCGGAGTTCCGGGTGTAGTGGGAACGATGGGTTTGCCTATTGTGTTAACACCCTCTGTTAAAATAGATGAATCATCCTTTCCTTCCCGTCCTACCCTGCAGGCAGCCTATGATCAGATAGAAAGCGATCTTTTAAAAGCGCTGGAATTGCTACCGGAAACGTATAGTGATAACAGGTCACAGGCAGTGAAAGGAACAGCAAGGGCTTTGTTAAGCCGTTTCTATATGTATGAAAAAAAATTCGACCAGACGCTTAAATATTCAGATCTGGTTATTGCTGATACCAAGTATACATTGCAGACAACGTTCAGCAATATTTTTGACAACAAGCTCACATCGGAATCGATTTTTGAATTGAATTTTTCAGCCAGCGATCAGAGCGGCATCCGTAACTGGTATTTCACCTCTGCTAACGGCGGAAGAGGTGACCTGGCTGCCCACCTGGGGTATTACAATGAAGCCATTGCCGACCCAAAAGACTCCAGGGGTAAGCTGTTTGCCTTCGACAATACTTCAAAATTATATTATCCTACAAAATATAAAATGGCTGGTAATGTTGACAATATTCATATTATCAGAATATCAGAAATGTACCTGAACCGTGCTGAGGCAAAAGCCCAGTTGAATGACCTGACGGGAGCATTGGCAGACCTCAATAAGGTGCACATGCGTGCAGGCTGTGATGCTATGGCTATCGCGGGGCAGGCCAATTTGCTATCAGCCATTTTACAGGAAAGAAAATTAGAATTTGCTGAAGAAGGCCACCGGTTCTTTGACTTGGTACGTACCGGAATTGCCCTTACCAAACTCACGGGCATAGACAGGAAAAATGGTCCGAATGTAGCGTTAACAACTGCGGGCAGGCAGGTGTTTCCGATTCCCTCCTTCGAAGTAAATTCAAATGCCAATATGGTTCAGAACGAAGCCTATAAATAATTGAATGATAACAATTGTAAGTTTTTTTTTAACCACGGAGGAAAAGCCGAGGTTGCACGGAGGTCCACGGAGGAACTTCCTCTGTGCTACCTCCCTGCAACCTCGGCTTTTCCTCCGTGGTTAAAAAAAAACTTACAAGGTTAGCGACCACCTTTTAATACTTCAACTAACACTATTAAATTTCAATTTTTATAATGATTACAAATTCCCTCACTAAACAGGTTTGCCAGATTGCAATTGCGGGCTTTTTCACAATTCTTATTTATAATGATCTCAATGCCCAGGGCAGTTCCTCGCCGATGGTTACCAAAGTTTCATCCGGTGATCAATCTGCAATGGATATTTATAAAGGAATGAAGTACCGTAACATCGGGCCTTACAGGGGTGGCCGGTCGCTGGGTGCTGCGGGTAGTCCTGCCCGTAAGAATGAATATTATTTCGGTGCGGTAGGTGGCGGCCTTTGGAAAACAACCGACGGCGGATTAAACTGGCTTCCGGTAACTGATGGCCAGATAGGAAGTTCTTCTGTAGGAGCCGTAGCCGTTGCGGAAACCAATCCGGATATTGTTTATATCGGAATGGGCGAAACGGAATTCAGAGGCAATATCATGCAGGGTGACGGGGTGTATAAATCTTCCGATGCGGGTAAAACATGGAAAAATATTGGGCTGAAAAACACACAGGCCATTTCAAGGGTGCGTGTTGATCCTACCAATCCCGATATCGTGTATGTCTCGGCGTTAGGGCATCCGTACGGTCCGAACGAGGAAAGAGGTGTATTCCGTACAAGAGATGGTGGAAAGACCTGGAAAAAAGTATTGTACGTTAATGATAAGGCAGGAGCCGAAGAATTGGTGATTGACAGAACCAATTCAAACATATTATACGCTACCATCTGGGAAGTGTATCGCACTCCCTGGAAAATGTGGGGTGGTGGAGGCGCCTGCGGTTTATATAAATCCAAAGATGGCGGAGATACATGGGAGAACCTTACAAAAAAGCCGGGTATGCCACCTGGACTGGTAGGAAAAATCGGTGTCGCTGTTTCACCTGTTGACCCTTCACGGGTATGGGCTGTTGTAGAATCAGATTCCGGTGGCATCTATCGTTCAGACGATTCAGGAATGACATGGAAATATGTTAATAAAGAACGCAAACTCCGCCAGCGTGCATTTTACTATTCACGCATTTATGCTGATCCGAAAGACAAAGATGGATTATACGGTTTAAACGTGGGGTTCTTTAAATCTACAGATGGCGGCGTTACTTTCAACACTACCATCCGCGTTCCTCATGGTGATAACCACGATCTGTGGATAGACCCTAATGACCCCATGCGAATGGTCACTGCAAACGACGGAGGCGGCGCAGTTTCGGAGAATGGCGGCAAGAGCTGGACGGATGAGGATTTTCCTACAGCACAGTTGTAC
>CAXTDO010000744.1:0-3574 GCA_964242315.1 uncultured Flavihumibacter sp. | reverse complement strand
CTTCGCTATCGCTTCTAAACTTCCTATCCTTTTTGATAGCGAAGATCGCCATTCCTACAGACAAAAACAAGTTTTTTAGCAAAAAACTTGTGAAATGTGGATAAAGCATCTCCTGCTTTCCCTGATTAAATTTGAGCAAATATTCGTTAAAAAATCCCGGCCTTATTCTAATCAAAAAATATTTGGTGTTCCGGGCAAAATAGACTAATTTTCCTTTCAGGAAAATTGGAGCGAAACACTCGTGGCTCAAATAAAAGATACCCCATAATGTATAAATGTTTTCCGCCTCTTTCCCGGGCGGTTTTTTATTTACAAGGCTTTTACGTTCGGGTAAGCTACGCCATATCATCACCGCTATCCTGAGCGGCGTGTTCCATTGTCGCGGTATACAAAATCATTGTCGGGACGGTTACTTGCGTAAGCTTTTCGGGTAATAGGGGTGAATGGGAGATTTTAGAAACGCATTTGAATAACTGACAGTTTTTCGATTACAGGAAATGAGACGACCGACATGGGAAATATTGTTCCGTCTGCCGGAACTACGTCAGTTTTGTCAACATTTTGTTGTATGCAGTGTCTAATTCAAGATCAGTGAGCCTGGAAATTTTTGAGCTTGTTCCAGTGTTTACGAATTTCAAAACGCATGTACTGATTGCTGTAAAAATCAAAGATGTCTTCAGAATTAAAAATGAGATCACCGATTGCCCCTTGTGAATTAAGCAGGCAAGAGAAAATAATGTTAGTGTCAACAATTATTTTCCTCATTTAATGAAACATTTCCGGTTCTTTTTCCACCATCCTTTTTTAACGCCAATTGCAAGCTTGTCAACCTGTTCTTGTGTAGCTTTTGAATTAGCGGTTGCTTCCTTGTAAGTCAAATAGTTAACAAATTGTTGTAGTCCCATCGTATCCACCGAAGCAGGCAGGCGAATAATTATTTCTTTGGATGTTCTTTCTATTAGCATGATCCAGGTGCTTTTGTCAATAAATTTAGGTGAAATGAATAATTTTCTGGAATTGAACGTTGTCTTACTGTATGGCGGGCAACACCCAAGTTGCCGCTTGCCACGCTGAACCGGAAACATTTTGACCGCATTGACGAGCTTACTATTATATAATAAAAGAGATGTAGGCAATACTACAATTACAATAATTTTTTAATCTTCAACTGTTTAAGTTTCTCAGCATATTTGATATAGCTCTTATCCTGCCTAAATTCGGACAAAAACCTCTTCAGCTTCCCGATCGAATTACCGGAATACTGCAGGTATGCTTTGAAAATTTGTTCCAGGGTATATTCCTTTTTAAAATAGTTCAGCTGATAGAAGTGGTCAATCATGGCCGCTATGCAGCCGTTTAAGCCATATTGGTTCTTACCAATTTCAAGCCTAGGAACCCGCGAGAACAGGTTGAACTCGAAACCAGCTTTTTCTATTTTTTGCCGTATAAATTGTAAAGTTTCTTCAGGGTTACCGTTTATCGGATTCAGGACTTCTAAAAAGAGTATAGTTTTGGTAGCAGGTTGCGTTTCATCTTCAGGTACTACAGGTTTTTCAACTGATAAAGGTTGAAGCAACGGCTTCGGAAACTCAGCTATTCTTTTTTCAACCGCATTTAAAATTGCCGTTCTGTTCTGCTGATCCAGCAAGTACATCTGGCTAAACTTCGGATCTTTTTTCAAATGTCCGTTTTTGACGTAACACCACTTCAATTCTTCATCGGGATGATCGTATGACGGTTCAGCATACGGTATTGGATTTTCCAGAAGCAATTCTGTGCAACGTTTTAAAACAGGAAGTTTCAAGGTCTCTATCTTCTCAGAAAGCTTCAATAGAAAGCTTTTATTAAAGGTCCAGAAAACATACCGGGTCAGGTCTTCCAAGTAGTTTGTATTCCAGAAAGAATCGACGGTTACTGTAAGAGGATTGCTCAGCAGGGTGATGCAGTTGCCGGTTCTGATGATCTGCGCAGCATACTGATCATTGAAACCTATTTTAAAATTAAACTTGCTGGTAGCCTTCCCTTCAACGGGTACCTCATTCAGGTAATAATGATTTGATAAGAGCTTTGTAGCAAAGCCCACTTTTATCCTCTTCCCCATGCTTTAAGCTTTACAAAAGTGTACGGAGTAAAAATAATTTTTTCAAAAATAACCCTCAAAAAACATGTATCAAATTATGTATCAAATAAAAAAGCAGCTATGAAACAAAATTCATAACTGCTTGATTTCTAGTGGGCCCAGTAGGGCACGATCCTACGACCCCCTGATTATGAGTCAGGTGCTCTAACCAACTGAGCTATGGGCCCTCAGAGCATCGCTGCCCATTGAAGGACGGCAAAAATAGAAAATTAATGTCAATTACAACGTTGACACTTAAAATAATCCAATGCAGCGAACTGAACTGTTTTGTTGTTTATGTTGTTAACGATTTCATAATTTCTAAACCTCGTAGCGCTTGCAACTTCCTTTTAGGAAATAGTCGGCTATTTACCAATCAAATAAATGACTCGCATATGAAAAAAATCTACTGCCGGAAACATGTTCTACTTACACTCTTTACTATAGTCTGCCTGACGCTTTTTAGCCAAAAGGCTTTGGCCAGGGAAAAGCACATTGCAGAAGATACCACCATAAAAGGCAAAATTACTTCACCCACCGGTGAAGGACTAGCCGGCGTATCAGTGGGTGTGAAAGGCACCAAGACGGGGACTTCCACCAATAAAGACGGCAATTTTTCCATCACCGCACCTACAGATGCTACCCTGGTGTTTTCCTCCGTTGGTTTCGAAAAACAGGAAATAGCCGTCAGCGGCCAAACTACCTTCAATATCGCACTAACCGCTACTTCAGCAGCACTGGAACAGGTAGTGGTAATAGGTTACGGCTCGGCAAATAAAAGAGACCTCACCGGATCTATCGCCACCGTAAAAAGCAAGGAAATCGCAGACCGGCCTTCACCTAACCCCTTATCACTACTCCAGGGCAAAGTAACAGGACTAACCATCGTAAATTCAGGCAGACCCGGCGTTGAACCCGACGTTCGTATCAGGGGTACCAATTCAATCAATGGCGTAAAGCCGGTATATATCGTTGATGGTATTCTTAACGATAACATCAACTTTCTAAATCCTGCCGACATAGAATCCATCGAGGTGTTGAAAGATCCGTCCTCCCTGGCCATCTTCGGCGTTCGCGGTGCTAATGGCGCCATCGCCGTTACTACCAAAAAAGCAAAGGCCGGACAACTACTGGTAAACTTCAACGCTTCCGTAGGCATTAAAAAAGTTCAGGACAGGATAAAATTGACCGACGCCGCCCAGTTCAAAGAATTATACACCGAACAACTAAGCAACCAGAACTCTTTACCTTTCAATTTTAGTTCGTGGAATGCCAACACTAACTGGCAGGACGAGATCTTTCAGAACGCTATGCTTAACTATGACAACATAAGCATCACAGGCGCTACAGAGAAAAACAGGTTTTATATGGGCCTTGGTTACATCAATGAAGAAGGCATCATAAAACATGAAGTCTACAAAAAGTATACATTAAACTTCAGTGATGAACTTAGGG
>CAXTDO010000743.1:0-3576 GCA_964242315.1 uncultured Flavihumibacter sp. | reverse complement strand
GCGTAAGAATAATAAAGTGGGGGATAATCCGGTTGATAGTGAGCAATGATTTTGAGCAGGATTTTCAGGATTAAAAATAATTTACAGAATTTCTCTACAAAATTCTGTAAATTATTTTTAATCCTGAAAATCCTGCTTCAAACTACTTCAAAGAAGCAATCAGCTTTTCATTTAACCTGACATAGTCACTATTCTTAGCTTCCTTAGAAAGTTCGATAGACCTTTGAGCAGTGGCAATAGCCCCCGCTTTATCACCAAGTTTGGACTGTATTTTTGCCTGAAGGTGCACCATATAAAACGCCTTAGGATCGCCTTCCACTGCTTTAATAATCCATTCCTTGGCTTTTTTTAAATCCTTTCCATTATCAAAATAGTAGGAGGCCGCTGCATAATAGGGTGGTTTGTCTGTTTGCATCCCTTCAGCTATCTGCGCCATTACTTTGGTTTCAACATCAGTTTTAATAGGCAAGGTAACTTCTGTTTGCTCCCACATAATATGCAACTCACAACTGGTGGGTTTGATATTGGTAAACTGTATTGTAAATGTTTCCACAGGCTCTTTGGTAACAACAGCTTTTGAGGAAACCCTTACTACATCGCCCTCTTTTTGATAAGCATCTGGAGCAGTAACATCCAGTTGTTTGGTAATGATGATGGTCCAGCTATCCTTGTTCGGAATGGTTAGCAAGCCATATTTGCCTGCCTCAACGGTTTTGCCGCCAATAGTAACATCGTCACCAAATGTGACCGTTGTTGCCTGGTTAGCTCCTGTTCTCCATACGTTACCGTAGGGAACCAAATCACCCATGATCTTTCTTCCCTTTTTACCAGGACGGGAATAAGATAGTTCGATATAAGAAAGTCCGAAATCCTGCCTGATAATTTGAGTAGGGCTGGGAGAAGGAATTGTTAACTGTGCAATAGAGAATGACTGTATAGAACAGATGATTGATAGTAATAATAATATTTTTTTCATAATGACCAGTTTTGCGCTAAATTAAATCATTGAAGTATAGCAACCTGCAAAATCTATTTTAGAACGTAATGGTAATGGTTGCTTTTACTCTTTGATTTCTTAATACTTTCCAGGCAGGGCCTTCTTTTATTAAACGCACGGCTTCATTGTCGCTTTGTTTTGATAGTGATTTTTCTATTTTAAAATCGCTGAGTTCACCATCTTCTCTTACTATAAAGGATACTATAACTTCACCTGGAATGCGATTTGAGTCTGCCGGCATTCTTTTATTATTTTCAAGGTAACGGTTAAACGCAGGCCATACGATTACAGGCGCCGCATCTTGAGTAATTCTTGAACGTTTTGATACTTCGTCTTCTTTTTTCTTACCGGTATCAAAAAGTGAAGTAGTAGCTGACTTGCTCTGCATGATTTTACTTTCCGGCAAAGTAGCTACCCGTGCTTCAGGAACGTTCTCCGCTGCTATGCTGTCCGGTTTTGAAATAACCGGAGCACTTGATAAGGCAGGAGAAGGCGCACTTGTTACAACACTGGCAGTAGTGTTATCTGGCATTGGCTCAGAGCGCCTTAACATTTTCGATGAAGCCGGTTTAAGTTTGCTACTGGCAACAGCTACAGAAGCAGAATCAATTGTGTTGATATTTTCTTTAACGATGGTGTCTGCTTTGGTAACTGTTTGTTCAGGAGCTTTGTATGTAGCGATCACTGCTTCATTTGATGAGGTGTTGTTATAAATCAAATAGTAAACCATAGAAGCTGATCCTGCTGCTACCAGTATCATAGCGGCAACTTTCCACCAGCTTCTTTTAAAAAGAGGAACGACGTTGCTTTCATATTTTGATGTGATTCTTGATGCCAGCCGGCTATGTAAATCTTCAACGTCAGATGCCATGTCCGTTTCTTTATAAAATTTATTGTGATCATAGCCTTCAATGGTATCCGCCAGGAAGGGATCTTCCAGTGCGGAATATTCCAGCGCATGCATCTCTGCCGCAGACATCTGTCCGTTTAAATAACGTTGGATTTCTGAAGCGTTATAAATTTTTCTATCGTTATTTGGATCGCTCAATTAATGGTTACTGATTAATCAATGTCATTTAATCAAGAACATTGTCTGGTTAAAGGTCTTAGTGTCCTTTGTGGGTTTTCCTTTGTGTTTTTTGTGGTTATAAAGACTCCTGAAATGATAGCTCCAGTTCAACCACAAGGAACACAAAGGAAAACCCACAAAGGACACAAGGAAGGTGTACAGACATAGCTCTTAGTTAACGACATTGGTTGGTTAATAAATTCGTTGTTGACAATTGTTCATTCTTATACCTCTAGTTTAGCATTCATTTCCATGCAGATCTTCAAGTTCCTTTTACCGTTTTGTATAAGGCTTCGTACCTTATTAATATCTTTACCTGTTACCTCACTGATTTCCTTGTAGCACTTGTTTTTTAAATAGAATAGTTCTACACTTTCTTTTTGATCCGTGGCCAGCTTTTTTAAGCATTGTTCCATTTTGTTGAGATCATCCTCTTTATCGGTTACCAAAGCCAGATGCATTTCTTCGCCGGATTGCATAATGGTTGTATCAAACTCAACAGTTTTCATGTTTCTCGGGCTCCTCAATTGCATCAGGCAGTGCTTCTTTGCAAGCGTATACAACCAGCTCCTGAAATGATCAATTTCATATTTTGGTATTTTTACTAACAGCTCTTCAAATATCTGCATCACCGCATCTTTAGCCTGTTCGTTATTTTTAAAATATTTAAGGCAAACGCCGTATACCAGTTCCATATAAGGTTCATATAACTTGCCCAGCAATTTAATGTCTTTAGATTGCTTATATGCGGCAATCAATTCCAGGTCGGAGGTATCAGGGGTTGATATGTTTCTTATAAATGACAATTCTTTATAACTACAGGTAATTTATAGCAAAGAACGCAAAGAAATTTAAAATAACATTTTCAATCCTGCATTCATGCTATTCCTTAACAGTCTTTTTTATTTTTATCAGCTTTATGTAATGTAATTAATAGCTGCATCAGGATATAAAACTATCTATATGCGTTACAAAATTATAAGCTTTATCCTGATTTTTTTCATGGCTGTATCCTTTCGTATTCCCCAGCAAGTTATCGTCAAAGGAACAGTCAAAGATCGTGTTGGAAACCCCTTATCTGGCGTTAGGGTTTCCGAAAAGGGCACTAACAACTCCACTTTAACAGACAGTCATGGGTATTTTACCATTGCGGTTAAAAATCAAAAATCACAACTGATATTTTCTTCAAATGGATATGTATTGGTGAATACACCTGCGGCTAAAGCAAATATGACAGTGGTGATGTTAGCAAGGAAGAACAGTGCAGATACTCTTGCATCACTGCAGGACCAGAAGTTACGCATTACTCAACCAATGCTTTCCAGGGCCGATATGGCCACCGCTTCAACTATTATGGTAAGTCCTGGAATTATTGCTGGCCGTAATATTTACCAACCATCCCCTTCACCACACGTACCTATCACAGATCCCAATAAAAAATATTATAAGCAAAAAAAAGAAGAACAATGGAGAAGTAAAGATGATTTTAACACGAAGGATGACGATGCTA
>CAXTDO010000742.1:0-3577 GCA_964242315.1 uncultured Flavihumibacter sp. | reverse complement strand
GTTCAGTCCGCATTTACAGCGCGACATGGAGCTTCTGATTTTCGGATACAGCGGCAGGGCGGTATTATTTTTTCCAACCCGTATGGCAAGGTTTTACGATTACGAAAACTGGAAGATCATTGACACGCTGAAAGATCGTATCAACAGCGGTGAGTTGCAAATTTTTTGTGTTGACAGTAGTGACGCCGAAAGCTTTTATAACCAGCATGTACATCCTTCCGTTCGTATCAAGCGCCATTTACAATACGAACAGTATATTATCAATGAAGTATTGCCGCTGATGGGTCATAAGAATGAAAACAGGTGTTATGAACTGGCCGGATGCAGCATGGGGGCCTATCACGCCGTGAACCTTGCTTTAAAACATCCGCATCTTTTTAACAAAGTGGTAGCCATGAGTGGCAGGTACGACCTCACTAACGGATTGCACGATTTTAAAGACCTGTTTGACGGATATCATAATGAAGATATCTACTTCAACATGCCTCTTCAATTTCTTTCTAACCTGAATGATGAGCGCATATTAAACGCTATTAAGAATGTTGAGATCATTCTGGCTATAGGCAAAACGGATCCGTTCCTTTCAAGCAACAGGCAACTCAATCACTTGTTGAATGTTAAAGGTTTACACTGCAGGATGTATGTATGGGATGGCTATGCTCACAGGCCGCGTTATTGGCGGAAGATGGTTCAGCTTTATTTGTGAAGTATGTATTTGCAGCTTGATTATAATATGTATTAAATTCTAACTTTTATTTTAACCACAGAAAATATCTGAATTGTGATTAATTGACTAAATGATGGAATATGATTGTTATATTTCATAGTCCATCATTTAATCATTTAATCACAGTTCAGACAATAAAAACCTGCTATGAAATATATATTAACAATTGTATTCAGCGCGCTCCTGATAATGTTTACGGTTGCACAGAATCGTAAAACAGAAAATATAGTTATAGTAACATTGGATGGTATGCGATGGCAGGAAGTGTTTGGCGGTGTAGATCCAGTATTGCTGAACGACAGTGTTTTTAATCATGATAAAAAAGGCCTTACCCAAAAGTTCTGGTCTGAAAATAAAGAAGAAAGAAGAGCGAAATTATTTCCTTTTTTATGGAACGTCATTGCAAAGCAGGGACAATTATATGGCAACAGGGAATACAATAACAAGCTGGATAATTCAAACCCATATTGGTTTTCGTATCCGGGTTATAATGAAATTTTTACCGGTTATCCTGATACAGGTATTAATTCAAATGATAAAATTCCGAATCCGAATATTAACGTGCTTGAATTCATTCAGCAGCAAAAAGGATATGCTGGAAAAGTGGCAGCTTTCACCACATGGGATGTGTTCCCATATATTCTCAATGCAAAAAGAAGTGGCATTTATGTAAATTCAGATGTTGATACGCTACGGTTTAAAGATCCGAATCTGCAACTGATCAACGACCTGCAGTTTTTAACTACCCGCCCTATTGGTGTACGGCCTGATGTGTTGACCTATATGGCCGGAAGAGAATATCTTAAGGCCTATAAGCCGCGAGTGCTTTATATTGCTTTTGACGAAACAGATGACTTTGCGCATGGAGGTTTATATGATCAGTACATAAACAGTGCCCATGCAGAAGATGCCATGATTGCCGACTTATGGAACACCATACAATCGTTGCCCCGGTACCGTAATAAAACCACCCTGCTTGTAACATGTGATCATGGAAGGGGCGACAAGATAAAAGCTACCTGGAAAGATCATGGCAGCAAGATTGAAGACGCTCATGAACTATGGATGGCTGCTATAGGACCTGATACAAAATTTATGGGAGAAATAAAAACAACCATGCAATTATATCAAAAGCAAATTGCCGCTACAATCGCCCGCTTATTGGGATTTACTTTCAAAACTAATCATCCTGTCGCTGATCCGGTTACTGCCGTTTTTAGTAATTAGAGTTATGTTAAGTATACAGTCACGTATAAAATCATAGTGGCAACTTTTGTAAGCATTTTCTATAACCACAGAGTAAAATCCAGAGATAAAGAAGAGGTTACACAGAGGACGCCTCTGTGTAACCTCTTCTTTATCTCTGGATTTTACTCTGTGGTTAAAAAACTGGTCGAAGATCTGACAGCTACTAGGAATTCTCACCATCGTTGTTAGAAGGCTCTTGCGTTTTTTAGTTATTTTATATAATATTACGATACCAGCCAGATTACATTACATGTTTATTCTTTCGATGGGCTAACGGGTCAGGTGCTCTAAAAGATTAATTTTCCGCCAAAACGCATGCTGTAAAAAATAAGGTATTTATGAAAGCAATCCACTTACTTTTTATGTGTTTCTTTTTGTTGATGCAGCATGCATATGCTAGTGAGTTGCCCGCAAAACATGCCGCAGCAGGTTCTTCTGTTGCTTTTAAAACTACTGCAAATCCTTCTCCCAACGGTATTACAGTGATAGCTGGCAACACTCCGGGTTCGGCTGCCAATCAGTTAGCAAATCCATGGGGCGTAACAGGCGATGCGGCAGGAAATATTTATATAGCAGACAGGGGTAACAATCGCATCCAGAAATGGGCGCCCGGCGCTTCGACGGGCGTTACCGTAGCAGGAGGCCATGGCGCCGGTACAGCGGCAAATCAGTTGTCTGCTCCTGATGATGTTTTTGTTGATGCAAGCGGAAATATTTACGTGGCCGACGCAGATAACAATCGCATTCAAAAATGGGCGCCCGGCGCTTCAGCAGGCATTACCGTAGCCGGAGGCAACGGGTATGGATCGGCTGCTAATCAGCTTGCTACTCCCGATGGCGTTTATGTAGATGGAAGTGGAAATATTTATATAGCAGACGCCAGTAACAGCCGCATTCAAAAATGGATCGCGGGCGCATCATCCGGTACCACAGTAGCAGGTGGCAATGGCGTGGGGTCCGCAGCAAATCAATTTTATCCTGCTGATGTTTTCGTTGATGCAGGCGGAAACATTTACATTTCCGACCGGGCAAATTACCGCGTTCAAAAATGGGCTTCCGGCGCTTCCTCCGGCATTACGATAGCCGGGGGCAATGGCAACGGAACGGCAGCAAATCAGTTGTCGTTGATATCCAGCATTCATGTTGATGCAATGGGAAATGTTTATGTAGCAGATGGAAGTAACAACAATCGTATTCAAAAATGGGCGCCCGGCGCTGCTGAAGGCACTACGGTGGCGGGAGGTAATTCCGGTGGCTCCGCTTCCAATCAGCTATTTATTCCTAACGGTGTTTTTGTGGACGCTGCAGGCAACGTGTTTATTTCCGATGGCATGAATCACGTTCGAAAATGGGCTCCGGGCGCTTCAGTAGGTATTACGGTAGCAGGAAGCAATGCCGGTGGCCCGTCTAATTTGTTTGGTTTATTCGTTGACGCTCCAGGCAATATTTACATTGGCGATTTTTCCTCAAATAATGTTCAAAAATGGACTTCCGGAGCTTCGGCAGGTATCATTGTAGCGGGTGGTAACGGTACCGGGGCGGCAGCTAATCAGTTTAATGGTTCTCTGGGTGTTTTTGTTGACGCACCGGGAAATATATATG
>CAXTDO010000741.1:0-3580 GCA_964242315.1 uncultured Flavihumibacter sp. | reverse complement strand
GGTTTCTAACCGTTACCGATAATCCGCTATCAACATTTTCTATTGATGTAGATGCCGCTTCCTACAGCAATGTCCGCCGCTACTTGCAAATGGGACAATTACCTCCTGCCGGTTCGGTAAGGATTGAAGAGATGATTAATTATTTTCACTACAATTATCCCCAGCCATCGCCTGAAGATCCGTTTTCAATAAACACCGAGATGTCTGTCTGCCCATGGAACGGACAGCACCAGCTTGTGCTGGTAGGTTTGCAGGGTAAAAAAATTGCGACTGAAAAGCTGCCTCCATCAAACATTGTTTTTTTGATTGACGTGTCAGGCTCTATGATGGATGAAAATAAATTGCCTCTCGTAAAATCATCTATGAAACTGTTGGTAGACCAGTTGCGTGAACAGGATAAAGTATCTATGGTGGTATATGCCGGAAATGCAGGACTGGTGCTGCCGCCAACAAGCGGATCGGAAAAGATGAAAATCAGGGATGCCATAGATAAGCTGGAAGCGGGTGGTTCCACAGCGGGCGGAGAAGGTATAAAACTGGCTTACAAAACAGCAATAGCTAATTTTATTCCAAAGGGTAATAACCGGGTAATACTTTGTACCGATGGTGATTTTAATGTTGGTGTGAGCAGCGATGCCGAACTTGAAAAAATGATTGAAGATGAACGTAAAAGCGGTGTGTTTTTAACCGTGCTCGGATACGGCATGGGTAATTACAAAGACAATAAAATGCAGAAGCTGGCCGACAAGGGAAATGGCAACCATGCTTATATAGATGGAATCAACGAAGCAAAAAAAGTACTGGTAAATGAATTCGGCGGCACTTTGTTTACTATTGCTAAGGATGTAAAGCTTCAGGTTGAATTCAACCCCACCGAGGTACAGGCTTACCGGCTGATTGGTTACGAAAACCGGATGCTGCAAAAAGAAGATTTTAACAATGATGCTAAAGATGCCGGTGAACTGGGCAGCGGTCATACCGTTACCGCTTTGTATGAGATCATTCCGGCTGGAGTAAAGAATGAATTTTTACAAAGTGTGGATCCACTAAAATATCAGCAGAATGCTAAACCAAGGAATTATGTTTCGGTTATTAACGAAGAAGTAATGACTATCAAGTTCCGATATAAAAAACCTGATGGCGATATCAGTAAGCTGATTGTGCATCCGGTAAAAAAAGACGAGTCCGTTTTTGCCAACACCTCATCAAATTTCAGGTTTGCCGCATCAGTTGCAGAGTTCGGCATGTTGTTGCGCAACTCTGAATTTAAGCAATCATCTTCTTTAGAAAATGCCCTGCAACTTGCCAGCAATGCATTGGGTAAAGATGAGGAAGGTTACCGTGCCGAGTTCCTCAACCTGGTTAAGAGCGCGCAGTCTTTAAGCAAAAAACGGATAATGAAGGTGGAGGTGATACCGGTCAATTATTAATGATTAATGATTAACGGTTAGTGATTGATGCTCGGTGTTTATATGCTTGACTAAAAAATTAATTATTAGTCACTATCCGTTAATCGTTAATAATTAATCATTAATAATTATTTAAACGCCGGATGAAACTGATGCAGCGTATCTCTCAGGTATTCCCTGTCAATATGAGTATATATTTCAGTGGTGGTGATACTTTCATGTCCCAGCATTTCCTGAACGGCGCGAAGGTCGGCACCTCCTTCAACGAGGTGGGTAGCAAATGAATGACGAAAGGTATGCGGTGAAATATTTTTTGTTATTTGTGCCTTCTTAACAAGGTCTTTCAACAATAAGAAGATCATCACTCTTGAAAGCCTGCTCCCGCGCCGGTTTAAAAAGAGGATATCTTCATGGCTATTTTTAACCGGGATATTCTTACGGATCTCTTTACGATAAATTTCAATATACTTAATAGCCGAGCTGCCAATGGGTACCAGCCTTTCTTTGTCTCCCTTGCCGATAACCCTTACAAAACCAACATCGAGGTATAAGCCCGAAATCCGGAGGTTCACCAGTTCGCTAACCCGTAAGCCGCAACTGTACAGGGTTTCCAGGATGGCTTTATTGCGGCCTCCTTCCTGTGTGCTGAGGTCTATGGCGGCGATGATACATTCTATTTCATCAAAGCTTAAAATGTCGGGCAGGCTGCGTTTCAAAGAAGGGCCTTCCAGCAATGCAGTTGGGTCCTTAGTTGAAATATTTTCTATCAGGCAATACTTATAAAAGCTCCGGATGCCGGAGATGATTCTTGCCTGTGAACCTGCTGTCATACCCAGTTCACTCACCCATTTTATAAATGCCTGCAGGTCTTTCAGCGTTATGTTTTCGGGCGTTTTCACCACATCGGTTACCTGAAGAAATTGTGTGAATTTTTCTATATCTCTAAGATATGCTTCTACCGAATTATCCGATAATGACCGCTCTAGCTGAAGCCACGCCTTAAAGCCCTTTTTATATGAATCCCACATTTTCCGGAATATATTTAATTGTCTATGGCTGAAGTAAAGAATAACATTAACTTAGGCTTACTATTCAAAATTCGCGTTTCAGAGTGAATATGAAAATTAATCTTCGCTTGTTTAACAGGAAAGTGCTTTTGTATAAAAGAGTGCTGAGAAGATTTTTGAGCAAGCTGGAAAAACATCCCCCAAAAAACCTCGATGAAATTGCCGTACTTGTTAATGACCGCGTTTGGAAAGAAGTGGATTGTTTAACCTGTGCCAATTGCTGTAAAACCATGTCGCCCACATTTACTGTGAAGGATGTGAAACGTATATCATCTTATCTGGGCATAAAGCCCATCGCCTTCAGGGACAAGTACCTCTACAAAGAAAGAAAAGGTGAAGACTGGTTGAATACCCAACGGCCCTGCCAGTTCCTTGATCTTACCACCAACATGTGCTCTATCTATGAAGTAAGGCCTGCCGATTGTTCAGGCTTCCCGCATCTTACTAAAAAGAAAATGGTCGACTATATACACGTGCACAAACAAAATATACAGTATTGCCCCGCTACTTTTAAGATGGTGGAGAAGATGAAGGCGCTGATATCTGAACTGTGATTAATTTGTTTGAACTGTGATTAAATGATTAAATGATGGACTATGATAGGAGGGCAATCATAGTCCATCATTTAATCATTTAATCACAGTTCAGACAGATAATTACAAATACACATCCTCAATCAAATAAAACTCGGCAACATTATCTGCTCTGAAAGAAACAGATAACACATCATATTGAACTTTCGTCCAGCCGGGAAAGCGTTCCAGAAATTCTTCTGCGGCCCTTATTATTTTTTTAAGCTTTCTATCGTCAACACTTTCTTCGGGCAACCCAAACTTTTGACTGCGGCGGGTTTTAACTTCAATGAAATGCAACACATCATTCCTGGTTGCTACGATGTCTATCTCATAGTAAGAATATTTCCAGTTAAGATGCAGAATTGTAAAAGCCTGCTCCTCCAAAAATGTTTTACCCAACGCCTCGCCGATTCTTCCAAGTTCGTTGTGTAAAGCCATTTTTGTTTTACTTTGGGGAATAATTACAAATACCTATGAATAATAAAAATAGCTTATTCAAGCTCACCGGCAAAGTTCAGCATTATCAGTG
>CAXTDO010000740.1:0-3582 GCA_964242315.1 uncultured Flavihumibacter sp. | reverse complement strand
TTTTTATACAACGGATTAACTTTCCCGAGATCATCGATAGCAATGGGAATCATGGGGACCCGCCGGTGTTGAAGGTCTATTACTTTTTCTTTGCTATTGCCGCCGATTTGCTGCAAAGTGACTTTAATACCCGTTCTGAAATATATAGGATCGGGTATATGATACCGGTAGAAAGCCCAGCCCGCAGTATCTTTATTGGCAAACAGACAGCCAGCATAGTCATTGTAAAATTCTCCCTGTCCCCAACCTGTTCCAATGTAATCTTCAGAACCTGTACCTATTAACGTAGGAAAGGCTTTGTCGCCATCCAGGTACATCTTTACTTCACCTTCACCCCACCAATAGCTACTATATAGAGGATTGGTATTGATGCCAATGTTTACGCCAAGGAACCTGCCTTTACCGTTAACAGCCGGTAATAGTTCAAAGTCTCTGGCAAGAGTAGTGGCAGTATCCCTGTTCCAGTAGCTGTGAAAGTAAAGGTAGTCGTTATTCCAGGTAGCGATTTTTTCAAAATTGATGTCGAAGAAAAGATGACTCAGTCTTTTTCCCGACTCATTGGTAACCTGTATGCGAGCCGCCTTCTTAAATAACCAGGATTAATTTCTTCATACTATAAACTTTTACTCAGGCTATAATTTTTGGCAGTATCATACAATGCCAGCACCCAATCCTGACCGTAAGAAGAAGAAGGCGGCGTGAATAATTTGCTGCCGGTGTTGGATATATCTGTCAGGGGAGTGGTTTTACCGCTTCGCGGATCATACCAGAAGCCCTGTAATTGTTTGCCGCTTATCTTTCCCATAACAATGTTGAAAGGTTTTCCTGCGGTGCTGTATACCAGTAAATAATCGTTGCCCCTGGTGGCTTGTATTCTTTCAGCGGCATTGGTATTGTTCTCCCGGATAAGCGATTGATCCGGAACCCGATCCGTTACCGGAAAGGCCTCCAGCAGCCTGCGTACGTAGATCATCTGATTTGCTCCGGGAAGATTGAGCGCATCCTGCCATGGAAAATGCGGGCCATTGACAGGCTCGCGGTCAGGTGAATTCATTTGCCAGATATCATGACAGCCATAAGTATGTCCGAAGGCGCCGGCAAACAGATCAAGGTATGCCGACCTTCTTACATCATAGGCGTTGGAAGTACCCAGGTCTTTAACGTTAAAGCATACGGGATGATCTTCATAAATCGGTTCTGCATCCATCACCGGTTTAACAGGAGCGAGATCATATGCTGCCTGCATTCTATCATACACTGCTGCGTCTCTGCAGTGGCCTGTTTGAAACATGTTGAAACTCAGCCAGGCATCCTGATGAAACCATTCTGCAGATCCTAGTTTGTTGGGCTGTGGATGAAAGCTGATGATGGCTTTGCCGTCAGTAGCTTTCATGATAGCACTACCCATAACACGCCAGATATTTACATCTGATTCATTACGCGGAGTACGGTCGCCTCCCAATACCCAGATAATATTTTTCCTGTCCTTATAACGGTTGGCAAGCCATTGCGCATACACGGCGGCGTTTTGATCGTTGAAAATTTCCGGTCCCTTGCCCCAGGTACTTTTAAAGATCTTATCGCCCCAGGTAGGAAGCATGGCAATGTTAATATTGTAAGAGGCGGCTTTGTCGATGATATAATCTACGTGTTCAAAATATTTTTCGTTGGGTTTGGCCGGATCATCGTTTATGAGAGGAATGTCTCCGTTAGCGTTAGGAGTATGGAGGCCATCCATTTCAGCAAGCACTACCGCCTGTACAACGGTGAAGCCCTGCTCGCTGCGCCTTTTGAGATAGTTATCGGCGTCGGTACGATTAAGGCGGTGAAAGAGTTCCCAGGCCGTATCACCCAGCCAGAAGAAGGGCTTGCCATCTTTCAACAAAAATCGTTTATTAGCACTGACGCTGAACTGGGTAACTCCCTGAACGGAGATTACGGTGCATAAGGCAAGCATAAAGAATTTATTCATCGTTGAAGCAGGATTTTCAGGATTAAACCTAATGTACAGAATTTTGATACAAAATTTTGAAAATTATTTTTAATCCTGAAAATCCTGCTTCAACGATGCGGAGAAGGATATCATGTATGTTTGCAAAACCTATCTACCACAAATAATGCAACAGGAAATACAACTGCCATTCGACCTTGACCTGCCACCGGCACGGATCTTAAAAGCCGGCACGCTTACGTGTTTGTATGAATCGGGTAGCCTCCGCTACATCTGCCAGGGGAAAACTGAAGTGGTGAGAAAAGTATACAGCGCCGTACGGAATGAAAACTGGACCACCATTCCTTACAAGATACAAGATGAACATGTAACAAGTAACGAAGGAGGTTTCACCATTGCATACACGGCTGTTTATGGCCAGGGTACTGACCTGTATAAATCTGAATACCTGATCGAAGGCAAGACAGATAACAGCATCAGCTTTTCAATGAAAGGGATTGCACTTGCCGATTTCAAAAGAAACCGGATCGGCTTATGTGTGCATCATCCTCTGAAGGAATGCCGTGGCAGGGATGCTGTTGTTACAAGAACTGATGGTACAACATATCAATCTTCTTTCCCTGAACTGGTGAGCCCTTCGTTGCCCTTTTTAGAAATGAGCCAACTGCTATGGATAACCGAAGATAACATCAGCGTGCAGCTAATCTTCGAAGGAGATGTTTTTGAAACTGAAGACCAGCGTAACTGGTCAGACGGTTCCTATAAAACTTATTCTACCCGGTCTGATTTACCCAAACCTGTGCAGGTAAAACAGGGAGATACCATTGAACAAAGTGTTACTATTACAGTCACGGGATCTTGCAATGATCATCCAACGGAATCAAACCATCCAATCAGCGAAGTGAAAGTTCCATTTCCGCAGATCGGATACAGCAAGTCCATTAATGATCCGGTAAATACTGCTAACGTTGATTGGTTGAAAAAAATACCTTTTGATCACTACAGGGTTTCGGTTGAATTGAATAAGAAGGAATGGATAAGTCAATTGCAGGCTGCCCTTGATGAAGCTAGCCACATCAATACCAAGCTGGAACTGGTGGTATTTTTTTCTGATGACTTTAAAAATGAATGTATACAATTGATAGAACAACTTACCGACAGGCAGTTGCTTGTACAAAGTATACTGGTGCTGCGGCAGCAGCAAAATGTGTCTTCACCCGAACTGCTTCAGTATTTATATCCAAACTTAAAAGCAGCGCTACCCGCTGTAAAAATAGGTTATGGTACAGAGCTGATGTTTGTTGATGTTAACGAAAACCGTCCTGAACAAATACCTTTTGATTTCATTAGTTTTGGAATTCATCCCCAGGCGCATGCTTTTGATAACCGTTCCATTTTAGAAAACCTGCAAAGCCAACCGTATATTATGAAAACAGCGATGCAGATTTCGGCAGCACAGCCGGTTTGTATTGCTCCGGTAACCTTGAAAGACTGTAATTCCGGGCCCGATCAAAGACAACATTCTGCCCTGGCGGCCTTTTGGACGTTGATCTGTCTTCAGAATTTCAGCGAGGCTTACAGCATTACTTTTTATGAATTGTTCGGGCCTGCAGGTATAGTATCAACAGCGC
>CAXTDO010000739.1:0-3585 GCA_964242315.1 uncultured Flavihumibacter sp. | reverse complement strand
TAAAGCCGAATTTCATCATAAAACTTCTGATGCATATATTCCTGCAGTTAAAAACAATGAAGTGTATAAAAAATGCTTTGAAAAGTTTGAACGGTTGTATGAATTGCTCAAGGGAGAAATGGTGCATGAAAATAATGGTGATTCATAGATTATCTGAGAATTAAAAATACTGCCTTAAAAGATTGTTTTCATGCGACTGCTATTGTAATTTTTTTATAGGATTAAGTATTCTGTTTGCAAAACCTTTTGAATACTCATTTTAAAGCTCAAGCCGCATGGCTTCGTCCTTGCAACGGGACTCCTTCCGCTTGTTTCGAAAACTGCTAAAGCACGTTTTCGAATACCTTCGCCTTCGCTTGGCACCCAACCGGAAGATGTCCCTTTTGCAAGAACTGGTGTCAAAAACAAGTATTAAATTATAAAGTTAGTCAGCAAACAAAAAAAAATGACCTCCAAAAAATGTATTATGAAAATGAATAGTTCAGGTATTAAGAAACTCCTGTAAGTCATTTCATTTTAGGCTGAACTATTTGTTTTTAGCTTGTTTTATGAAGTCTTGATTTTTCTTTTTTTTGTATTGAGACAAAAGAAAGAAAAACATAGTTATACAATACATATCAACTATGTACAAACTATTTACTTAATTCTATTTTTTTAGTAAATCTTTTCAATTAGTTATCCGCAATCTCACTTTAATAATAGGTTGGCTGACACTTAAAAAGGTGTAAAACATTATGCAAAAAATAATTACTGCATTTTTATTTACTTTTATCACAATAACATTTTCCTTCGGACAAAATATAAAAGGAACTGTTGTTACCGAACGTTTTTTAGCTCCTTCGATTCAGGGAAATCCTGCGGATGAAAATGCCATGCGAAGGCTGACTATCTATCTGCCACCGGGATATTATCAAAGCAAAAAGCGCTATTCTGTAATTTATTTTCTGCATGGCATGTATGGAGAAGACAGTGCAACAATGGCTGACCTGGAAATAAATAAATTATTAGATACTGCGATTGCTGTAAAGCATATTAAACCGGTAATATTTGTACTTCCGAATAGTTATACCAGATACAAAGGAAGCTTTTATACCAATTCGAAATTAACGGGAAACTGGGCAGACTTTATTGCAAAAGATGTTGTTGAATATGTTGATAAACATTTCAGAACGATTCCAAATAAAGACAGCAGAGGTATTGCAGGAGCTTCAATGGGTGGAAACGGAGCTTTAAAAATGGGTATGTTGTTTCCTGGTGTTTTTAGCTCGGTATATGCAACTACACCCGCAACTTTAAATTGGTCAGATGGCATTAACACAAGCATTGATGCCTTTAAAATAATCAGCGAAGCTAAGAATGACAGCGATGTGTTTAAAGCATCTTCGGCCATTTTAATGATGGATTTAGCCAGAACTTATTCACCCAATTTAGGCAAGCCGCCGTTTTACGCCGACATGCCTGCATCCTATATTAAAGATAGCCTGGTTATTGACACAAATGTTGTAAAAAAATGGACTGCAAATTTTGCAATCGACATGATTGAAACACACTTAAGTGCATTAAAAAGCTTAAAAGCAATTAAAATAGATTGGGGCAGAAATGATGAAGGAAGACATGTTCCGGTCACTTGTTTAGAGTTTAGTAAGAAGTTAGAATGGTATGGCGTCAATCATTTTGCTGAAGAATATTTGGGCGGTCATGCCGAACATTTGGAAGGAATTGATGGAAGAATTTATACGAAAATACTTCCCTTCTTCGACGCTTACTTAAACTTCAAAAACTAATTCTTTAGGAATGGAAAATACTGCCTTAAAAGATTGTTTTCATGCGACTGCTTTTATTGCCGCTATATCAACTTGCACAATTAAAATTTTAAGGCTGAAGATGCCCAAAGAACCTGCTGTACAGGTACTATCTTTCTAACCAAACATTTTTAAAGGTTTTTTTCAGTTAATTTTGTTTTACCCGAGAGGATTCATACGACGATAAGACGACGGATGATTACCTTCTGTAGCCCTGGTTTCCGGGGCTATTTTTATGCTGCTACACAGCCTCTTCGAGCCTGACCCGAGAGGAAGTCTCCGCCTCCCTGACTCTGGCTGATTTATTTTTTTCATAGTTTTTATCAAATACTTCATTTTTTGTATAAAGGGTATAAATCAGTATTAAAAGTTTTCTTTGCAGGGCAACATAGCTTTTCATTTTTATCCCGTGTTTTTCAAATGTCCTATCAAACAGTGCAGGCATCGCCCCTACCTGATAGGTGTTCATATTTAAGGCAGGCATATGTAAGATACGTCTTACATGAGCATTGCCTTTCTTTGATATTTTAGTCTTGCCTACCCGCTTGCCTGACTGATCCTCTACTACATCATATCCGTTGATGCTAATGAGTTGAGGGATGTTTTTAATAAGGTCAAAACCATTCATTTCGGCCACAACTGTTGCTGCTGACAGTGTGCCTACTCCTTTAATTTCACAAACCTTATCCATTCTTTCTTTCACTTCTGCATTGCCGGCAATATGCTCATCGATTAATTTCTTTGCGTTGTCAAGCTCTTTGTCAAAAACCTTCAGCAGCCTTTCCAACACTTTTATAGCATCTTTCATTTGTACTGCACTGTGTTTGAGTGCATGCAACTGATTTGCAGTGTCTGTTTTCTTTTGGGCAATGTCTTCATGAAGCCTGGTATAAGTACGCAGCTCATGGTAAAACGGGCTTAAAGGTGTCCATTCTTCCAGGTTCTGCTCACAGCCCATTTGTGCCAGCCCTTTGGCATCTATGCGGTCGTTTTTTGACTTAAGGCCCAGCGACTCCATATACTTCTTAGCCTTATTGGGCAACACCACACTGAGGCAATATCCTGCCTGCTGCAGCCCTAAAGCAAAGCGCTCATGATACACCCCTGAGGCTTCTATGACTGCATGCACTTTTTTGCACTCCGCAGGACAATTTTTAATTAACCATTTTACTAATTCTTCAACCCCATGTTCAGTGTTTGAAAAAACTTTAGCAGCAATTACCTTCACCACCAGTTCATCTGTCAATTTTGACAAATTACACTCGCAATTATCCTTTGCAGCATCAATTCCCAAGTTAACTTTTAATACTTTCATATCTTTATGTTTTGCTAACCAATCAGAAATTTCTTTTACAGTTTTTACTTATTTATCCTGCATCAAATCCTAAAAGAAATGTGCTTAGGTACTGATTGAAACTTTGAAAGAAAAACGGCACCAGGTTTCCCTGTACATGTACATAGCCGAAGCTTGTTTTGTGAGTATGACCAAAGTGCTGATACCGTTCCTGTTGATTAAAGTTGTAAAGATATAAGTGAGTGACACAACGATGTTAAATATTTATTCAAAAGCCAGTCGCCAAAAGAATAAAGCTAATACAATTTTTAATTTTTGTGATAAATAGAATCGGCTTTACGCCATAACTGTTTTACTTTATAGACATTTATTATTTTTCAGAAAGCGAATCTAAATATTAATCTTTAATCAATGCAAATCAGTATTTCTGATAATTACAGATCCATGTCAAAACAAGCTTTTGACGAAGTAAAACGGATAATGCAAGAT
>CAXTDO010000738.1:0-3585 GCA_964242315.1 uncultured Flavihumibacter sp. | reverse complement strand
GCAGAGGGCCTCCGTGGCCTCTGTGTTTCCTTCTTCTGCGCCCTCTGTGTTTAAAAAAACTGGTCGAAAATCTAAGAGTTAGTACGTTAATTTACGATTAACATGACACTAATACCTCCAAGACGTAAGGTCAACCCCTTTAGGCGCGCATTTTAACTTCTTCTGCCCATTTGGGTATAAACATTCTGTTATACCTTAACCGGCTGATATAATTAGGCTGCGTATGATCTCCGTTCCAGCAGTGTTCCGCTCGGTCGCCATAGTCTACTTCGCAATTGCAGACAGGTTCCTGTAGTTTTTAAGCATGTCCTCTGCACTGTAACAGCATTGTTGAGGTAATAATTATCCATGTCTCCAACATAAATGTGTATTTTACCCTGAAGCTTTGCGCCGATAATTGGCCAGTCACATTTAATGATGTGAGTTAGGTCGAAATGTTCTTTCCGATAAGCTGCAACGGATGAGTCAATGGCACCGGTATATTTATCAAAAATCCGCATAGGATAGCCATCTCTGGCCATGGGTGAGAAAACCGCTTCCCATACATCAAACTGATCGCCACTGCGGCTTTGAGTGCCAAGTGCAAGTTCGCGTTGGTTCATCTCATTTACCATAGCGCTTACATGCCCCAGGTAATTGCGGTTAAGGAGGACTAAAAAAGATTTCCCATTCAGTTTCCTGGTATAGGTATACACATCCAGATTGTGTTCGTCTAATAAAGTATATTTTCCATGAACCAACACCTGATTATCCAACCGCAGTTTTACCAGCCGCCTAAAATAATTAAGACAACTATTAGCATCATTTTCCTATGCCGCTTCATTAATAGATTTATAATTTGGCGCCACTTTTATTCATGGGGTACCGGTTGTAAAGCCCGCGTTTATTGTGCTATCCCATTGAAAAGGTGTGCGGCCGTTATCCCGGCAGTCGAACTGCACCGTTTTCATAAATTGCTTTAAATCTCCACCTATATTTTTTGGTGTTGGTATTCATTTAGGGTAGGCATATCGCGGTTTCTAAATTGTAAAAGCTTTTTATTCATTAAATGGACATATAATTTAAATAAGATGAAGTTAAAATAATAATAGGATATTAAAAAGAAGGTACAGATTGATGAAGTAGCATACAAACAAAATTGTAAACAAATGCTTCATAAGTTTCAATGATATTGATGATTTGATTAACGTCAATAAATCCTCATAATTCTTCCTAACTTTCGTTCATGAAAACAAGCTTTCTTATTCCATTTTTATTAATGCATTTTTTGTCAAATGCACAGACTGATTCATTCTATTTATTTAAACCGGACCGGGTGTTTGATGGAGAAACCATGCATACAGGATGGGTAGTATTGGTAAAGGGAAAAAGCATCCAGGAAGCAGGTGCTATGACCTTCAAATTACCCGCCGGTACGCGGATCATTGAAATGAAAGGCGCCACACTGATGCCCGGTCTAATTGAAGGCCATTCACATTTGTTCTTGCATCCTTATAATGAAGTGGACTGGAACGACCAGATACTTATGGAGAGTCGCGCCGAACGCACTGCCAGGGCCGTTTCCCATGCACAAGCAACTTTAATGGCAGGGTTTACTACAGTGCGCGACCTGGGCACGGAAGGCGCTATGTATGATGACGCAGGACTAAAAGAAGCGATTAGAAAAGGCATTGTTGCCGGCCCAAGAATGATCGTTGCCACCAGGGCGATTGTTGCCAAAGGAACATATGGTCCTAACCTGCATAACGCAGATATCAGTTTGCCACAAGGAGCCGCCGAGGTAGGTAACCCGGATGAAATGTCACAGGAGGTACGAACTCAAATAAGCAAAGGCGCCGATGTTATAAAATTATATGCCGACTACCGCTGGGGCTTAGATGGAAAGGCAATGCCAACATTCGGTACCGACGAGATTGCCATGGCTACCAGCATCGCTAAAAGCGGCGGCAGGCAAACCGTGGCACATGCCAGCACCAAAGAAGGTATGCGCCGTGCAGTTATGGGAGGCGTTTCTACCATAGAGCATGGCGACGATGGTGACGAAGAAATTTTTAAATTGATGAAGGAAAAAGGAGTGGCTTTCTGTCCCACCCTTGCTGCAGGTGAAGCTACCACTCAATACAGAGGATGGAAGAAAGGCATAGACGCTGAGCCAGCTAAAATAACAGCAAAGAAAAAAAGTTTTCAGGCTGCCTTAACAAGTGGCGTTACTATTTGCATGGGTGGAGATGTAGGCGTGTTCACGCATGGTGATAACGCACGTGAGATGGAGCTGATGGTAGAATACGGCATGAAACCAATTGATGTGTTGCGTTCAGCTACATCCGTTAACGCCGGTGCATTCGGATATGGCGATAAGATGGGAAGCATTAAAAAAAGCATGTATGCGGATGTTATTATGGTGCAGGGCAATCCTGCCGATAGTATCAACGCTGTAAGGCATGTGGTGTTTGTGATGAAAGATGGAAAGATTTATAAGGGGTTATAACTCTAAAGCCACGTTATAAGTAATCGTTCACCTGCATGGAATCTATAATAAATTATACAAAAGCAACTACGGAGTCAGATCTGGTTGGAATTTTAAAATTGCAAAAAGATAATATCAGTTCCAACTTAGCAAAAGAAGAAATTGAAAGCCAGGGATTTGTTACGGTACAACACAGCCATCAGGATTTAAAGCAACTTAACGACATCGAAAAGCACATCATCGCTAAAGAGCATGATAAAGTAATCGCATACTTATTAGCAATGACCAGGGTTTCCAGGCATGACATTCCTGTCTTAATACCGATGTTTGAAATATTTGATACAGTTCGGTTCGCAGGCAAACCCGTATCAGCGTATAATTATATCGTAGTAGGCCAGGTATGCGTCGACAAAAACTTTAGAGGCCGGGGCGTTACAGACCAGTGTTATTCGTTATATAAAGATGCTTACAAAGGCAGGTATGATTTTGCCGTAACAGAAATAGCCGTCAGTAACAACCGGTCGTTAAATGCTCATAAAAGAATCGGGTTTACCGAAATTCACAGGTACTTAGCTCCGGATGAAACGGTATGGAGTGTTGTTTTATGGAATTGGAATTACATTAACTGAATTGCCTGGACGTAATTTGTTGACCATTAGGATTTTTTATAACCACAGAGGAGAAGAGGATACACAGGCGTCCTCTGTGTATCCTCTTCCTCTCCTCTGGTATCTCCTCTGTGGTTATAAAAAAAATTACTAAAGTAGCCACTAAAATTTGACACATTCAAAGGTTTAATTGTAATAACATCTGTCTTCTTATAAGGCCATCTCTCCCGCCGATGGCATGATTTTTATCTGTTATCAATAATCAAGTATTAAATTAATAGTCCCTGATCCTGTTGCAAAGTTTACAGGCCTGCTCTTTAGTACTGTTTTATCACCCGAGTTGAAATATTGTGTAAACCTCATCACATGCAATCACTTCCATTATCAGTAAAGCGGTCCATCGAATTAATAGGCCTGTATTTTTTAGGCACCATCATCTATATAGGCGCAGGCACCATAACTCCACTGGTGCTCGCTTTTTTTATAGCAATTGTTTTATTGCCCTTATAC
>CAXTDO010000737.1:0-3586 GCA_964242315.1 uncultured Flavihumibacter sp. | reverse complement strand
GCACGTTGCTAATCAGTCACAGGCTGGAAGCACCCCCGTTTTGCCTGCGGCTCAAACGGCGCCTCCTGGAAAAGGAGGGGAACCATAAAAACAGCAAAACAGCAATGACAGACAAAAACAATCTCTCCCAGATAGAAAAGGTAAAAATGGCCAGCGATGGTTTGAGAGGCACCATCGTCCAAAGCATGCAAAATGAAATTACCGGCGCCATCAGCGAAGACGACCAGGCGTTGTTTAAATTTCACGGCATGTACCAGCAGGACGATCGCGACCGCCGCGAAGAACGCGCAGAAAAAAAACTGGAGCGGCTGTATTCATTTATGATCCGGTTACGCCTTGCCGGCGGTTTTCTTACACCCGAACAATGGATCGCCGTTCATGAAATTGCAGGTGTAAACTCTACAGGAGTTATTAAAATCACCACCAGGCAGACCGTCCAGTTACATGGACTTATCAAATCAAAAATAAAACCAACCATACAGGCCTTTAATGAAGCTAACCTTCATTCCATTGCTACCTGCGGCGATATCAACAGGAACGTATTGTGCACCTCAAACCCTATCCAGTCTCCTATTCACGAACAGGTATACCAGTACGCCCATAAGATCAGCGACATGCTGATGCCTAAAACAAGGGCTTACTATGAAATATGGCTTGACGAAGAAAAGCTTGCTGACAAAAAACAGGAAGAAGACCCGTTATACCAGGACCGTTACCTGCCCAGGAAATTCAAGATAGCTATTGTTATACCACCGAATAATGACGTGGATGTGCTTGCCAATGATATCGGTCTGATTGCCATTATTGAAAACAATGAATTAAAAGGCTTTAACATTGCTATTGGTGGCGGCTTGTCCACTACCCACGGTAACGCCGACACCTATGCGCGACTGGCAACAGTAATTGGTTTCGCTGATACGGAAGAAAAAATTCTGAAAGCGGTTTATGAAATCGTTACCATTCAACGCGACTATGGAAACCGCAGCGACCGTAAACTGGCACGGTTAAAATATACACTTGATAAGTATGGCGTTGACTGGTTTCGCAAGGAGATTGAACACCGCGCCGGCTTTGCATTACAGGAACCAAAACCATATGCATTCATCCAAAGGGCCGACTATTATGGCTGGACGCAGAGTCATGATGGATTATGGCATTATACGCTGTTCGTGGAGAACGGCAGGATACTGGATGAAGAACATCTTCCCATGAAAACCGCATTACTGGAAGTGGCAAGAACCGGCAAGGCCAATTTTCGCTTTACCTGCAATCAAAACCTGATCCTTAGTGATGTACAGGAAACCGACAAAGAAAGCATCCTGTCCATCTTGGAAAAATATCATATCATACAACATACGGATACTGCATCCGTCATACGGAAAAATTCCATGGCTTGTGTGGCGTTCAACACTTGTCCGCTGGCACTGGCAGAAGCGCAACGCTACCTTCCTTCCCTGCTGTCGAAAATAGAACCCATATTGGAAAAACACGGGCTTATTAATGAAGATATCATTCTACGCATGACCGGTTGCCCCAACGGCTGCGCACGCTCTTATGCTGCCGAAATAGGATTTGTAGGAACCGCTTATGGTAAATACAACCTGCACATTGGCGGTGATTATGAAGGAACCAGGTTAAATAAAATTTACAGAGAAAATCTCGAAGAAGCCGCTATCCTTTCAGAGCTGGATAACCTGTTTGATGTTTTTAAAAGGAAAAGAAACGATGGTGAGAAATTTGGCGATTTTTCATTAAGGAATTGGGTCAATAATTAAACTCAGTATCGTCCGCATCACAAGTTAATTCTAAAGGTGCGGATTTTTTACAAATGATTGAGCAAAACGAAATAACAGCGCTTTCTTCCGACAAGGAACGGGTTTCAAAAGCCGGTAACAACCTTTTTCCTGTTTTCTTAAAGCTGGAGCATGTTAATGTGCTTATCATTGGCGGTTCTGCTGTTGCGCTCGAAAAATTACTGACAGTCCTGCATAATTCTCCCGGCACTATTATCACGGTGGTGTCTGTAACTGTTAGTGACGCCATATTACACCTTGCAAAGCTGCATAACAATATACGGGTTATTCAAAGACCTTATGAAGTTACTGACCTTACAGATGCACGGTTTGTATTTGTTACGTTTAATGAACCGGATCTCGGCAGGCAGATATATGACGATGCCAGGCATCATGGTTGCCTGGTGAATGTTGCAGGACAGGCAGCTTTATGCGATTTTTATCTCAGCTCCATAGTAAAAAAAGGTAATCTGAAAATTGCTATTTCAACCAATGGCAAATCGCTTTCAATTGCAACAAGATTGAAAGAAATTATTGACAGGCTGATTCCCGATGAAATAGAAAGTGCCCTGCAGAACATCACTAACCAACGGCAGGGCATGACCGATGGTGCACTTGATGAAAAATTATACCGGTTAAACGACCTTTCGAGGCTGGTGGTGGCAAAGCAGATCAGCCTGGAAGAAGCCGGCAAACCAGAACAAAAAAAATGGCAGAACATTGTAAAGTGGTGTTTATTCGCGTTTTTGTTCATGATTTTAGGTTACACCGTTTTTTCACTCGTGCCTCATGTAGATGTTATCGGTTTAGGGAAACAGCTTAAAAGCCATATTGATGTTCCGCTGTTTCTGACCATGCTGCTCACGGGCTTTATAGCGCAGATGGTAGATGGTTCGCTGGGTATGGGTTATGGCACTATTTCAACTACTTTTCTTTTGGCAACGGGTGTGAATCCGGCAATAGTCAGTAGCCGCGTGCATTCAGCAAGGGTTTTCTCAAGCGGAGTATCGGGTTACAGTCACCACAGGTTTGGTAACATCAACAAAAAATTATTCAGGGCTATTGTTATACCTGGAATCATTGGTGCTATCATTGGTGCATCCTTTGCCTATTTCGGACAGGACTATGCCCCGTATGTAAAACTTCCACTTTCGGTATATACCTTATACCTCGGCTATTATATTGTTCGCAAAGCATTTAAAAAACAAAACACGAAAGATAAAATAAAAAAAGCCGGCTGGCTGGCATCACTGGGTGGATTTATGGATGCTTTTGCAGGTGGTGGCTGGGGAACACTGGTAACAAGTACCCTGATATCAAGGAGAAAAACACCGCGTTATGTAATTGGCTCTGTTTGTTTAGCCGAATTCTTTGTAGTGCTGGCAAGTTCCATCACCTTTTTCATATTTCTTAAAAGCATTCCTTTGGCAGACGTTGCGGGGCTCATTATAGGCGGCTTGATAGCTGCACCTATTGCGGCACGGCTGGTTGGAAAACTACCGCTAAGAGCCATGTTCATCTCCGTTGGAAGTGTGGTTATTTTAACCAGTTTGAATACGCTTTGGAAAGCGATTGCTAACCTGTAATGCATCTTTCTTCAGTGCCGACGAAAAGGCCTGAAAGGCCGAAATATCTCAGCGATGGGCAACGCCCATCGGCAAAAAGTGGTTGCAACAAAGGCCTGAAAGGCCGGCATATTGACCGTTTACAATCATCACTCGTTTGTATGCCGCCCTTGCAGGGCTTTGATGTCCGTGCCTGTAATCGATGGGCGTTGCCCATCGCTGAGATAT
>CAXTDO010000736.1:0-3588 GCA_964242315.1 uncultured Flavihumibacter sp. | reverse complement strand
GGTACAAACAACGGCAAACCCGCATACAGGTGCAGGCCACGGTACAATTCCGAGTACTTGTACAATGTTCCGGAACTAACCAGGATTGGCGCAATTGATTTGAGTTATATCACCCTGGAATGCTGGTTCTCACAGGCAAAATAATTTATGTTAAAAGCAATAATGATGAAAAAGAATGTCCTCGCTATAGTTGCCATCTGTGTTACTGTGTCGTGCTATTATTCCTGTAAGAGAGATTATACGATGAAGTCTCCGGTGTATACCACAGAAGGAAAATCCTATATTAAAATTATTGATGCTTCTCCTAATTTCAGGAAGATTTTCAACCAGCCAGATTCTTTTAACGTATTGATCAATGGAAACAAGATTACCGGTTACACTCCCGGTTCGGCGGTTTTTATGACTTACAGCACCATCTTTCCAACGGCTGCATCAAGCTATGGCTATGCAGCCATTGATCCGGGAACTTCCGTAGTAAAATTATCGCTTGGAATCAGCAATCCTGATTCTGTTCAGATAGCCACATTTACCAAGACTTTCCTGCCGGATAAATATTACACTTTTATGATCACAGATACTATGGGTTCTACCAGGGACTCTGCAAAGAAGTTTATCTCCGATGTTTACAGTCCGGTGCCTGTGGGTTATTATAACCTCAGGTTTATTCATGCCGTGTTGAATGATACCGCAGGTAAAGCGATCGACATCTGGTCAACAAGAGCCAACCGGTATGTGTGGACCAATATCAAGCCTGATTCCATCACTTCATTTTCGCAGTGGGCCTATAACCCTATCCTGAACGATACCTTTATAGTAAGACGCACGGGTACCCCTGCAATCATACTGGATACGCTTAGTGCTGCAAGTTTCAGCAATCAAAGGACGTACACGCTTTTTTACAGGGGTGATGGAACCATAGGTTTGAACACCAATTTAAAGAGGCGCCACCTTGCTACTTATGTTCATCAGTGATTTAGTTATCAGCCGTCTGCTATCAGGAGTAAAGCTTATCAGGTTTGGATTTGCTGATACCTGACGGCTGATAGCTGATAGCAATTCGCTCGCCATTTAATGTAACACAACGCTAATTCCTTGTAACATCTGCTCCACCGTCAAATGGACGTATATCATATATGGTAGTATCATTGGTAAAGTATACGGAGTACAGTTCCTGGTAATCCAGATCTTCAATTTTTTTGTTTGGTTTCCTTGCAGAAGCAAATGACTTGGTCATAATCTTTGACTGTTCATGGGTAAAGTATTTATCAAAAATAAACCTGATGATTCTACCTCTTTTATCTAAACAAAATATTTCGCACTGTTCGCCATCATGATAGTTATATATTTCATAGATTTTTAGAAAATCCGATTGTAAGCGTTGCGTTACTATCCCGGTACTGTCGGTAATCGTTTCTTCTATTTTGTCGTCCATAATTTTTAATGCATAATTTTTATTAACGGCATTTGAAAACGGACTTAACGGAAAGTAGGTTCCTAAATATTCGGTGTCTACAGCATATCTGGTATCGATAGTGTCGGAAGATTCATCAGAGCTGGATATAATGACTCCGACAAAAATAAATAAAACCAGAATGAACTTGAAATAGGGTTCCTTAATAAAATCAACAATCCGTTTCATTGTAGTGCTTATAATGGTTTATAACAGATAACCTGGTTCCATTATAAGTTATTAGTCGTTAAATAAACTGCGAGGGTAACAGGATAAACTAAAATTGTACTAGCCGAATTTATAAATACAGTCTGAACTGTGATTAAATGATTTAATGAATACTATGAACTGTTCATAGTATTCATTAAATCATTTAATCACAGTTCAGACAGAAACTACCTATGATAACCTTTACAATAAAAAACTAAAAATTTCCTAACGGTTTTATTTCCTTTTTTTATAATGATAGGATCAAGTTCCGTTACAGTGCTAAAAAAGCTGTTAAGAGATTTCGGATACTGATTTTCTTTTTGTTCGTTTTTAAAATTTGGAATAGAATTTAAAAACAGGGCATCCCTTCCCTGCAAAGCAGACAGATCGGTACCGATAAAATCAAATTGAAGCGCGTTTTCACCAATTATATTCCGGCTGTAAATCATATCACGGCTGTAAAAATTCAACACAGCAGAAGTTTTATAATCATCTGCCGAAAAAATAAACGCATCGGGATATTTACCTGCAAGCTGCTGCACCTCCACAGCAAGCTTATCCCAGCCCATCCAGGTGTCATCGGATTTTATAAGAACCGGGTAAAAGACCACCTCCACCGCCAAAAGCACATGAACTGACAATGAAAAGATCAGTTGATACCTGATCCATTTCTCGTTAAAAAACTTACTCACCAAGATGATACCTGTAATGTAGGCCGGCATCAACCAGTTGAGCTTCACCCAGTAAATAAACGAAAGGCCAAAAAACACTGCGAAAACAGGAATAAAAAAACAAAGCAGGAATAATTGCAGCGAGGAAACGGGCTTCCGCTTTACCAGGTACTTCCTGAAAAACTTATACAGAAAAAACAATAATGAGAAAAGAAGTATTGGCAAGAGAATCGCTGATTGGTGGCCCAACACACCCAGAAAGCCCACCGGATCTATGTGAATACCACCCATGGATTGCATTCTGGAAGCAGACTGAAATCTGAAGGAAGCAAAGTTATTGCGAACGTTCCAGATGATAACAGGTGAAATTGTAACTACAAATAAAGCAACACCTAACCACAACCAGGGCGAAACCAGTTGCTTTCGGTGTTCTTTTGATAATAAAAGAAAAAGAACGATCCCTGCAGGCAGAAACAAGCCCGTGTATTTACTGTCGAAAGCCAGTCCCATTAATATACCGGACAGCAGCCAGTAGAGATTCTTCTTTATAAATACCGCATAATACAACGCTATTAATGAGAGGCACCAGAATAACATCAGGGGTACGTCCGGTGTTGAAACCAGCGATAACAAAGTTACCATCAGGGTTGATAGCAGGAGTATGACTGCTTTCTGAGTAGCATGCCGGCTGAGAAAAAATTGACACAGTTTATCAAATGCAACAATTGATAAAAACGTAACAACCGAATCTGCCAGTTTTAACACAAACACTTTTTTACCAAAAACAGTCGTAAAAAACCGAAGTATATAGGCTATGGCGGGTGGGTGATCGTAATAAGAAAGCGCCAGATTTTCGCCGTAAAAACTATAATAAGCGTCCTGGGGCATTAGTCCCATTACACCAATTGAAGCCAGCCTCACCAGGATAATCAGGCCTACTAACAATAAAATGATTCGTTGCCTGGAAGATAGCTGCATCTGTGTCATAATGAATGAGTCCGGTTCACTGCAATAATAGTTCTATTTTATTATACGAAATTATCCCCGATATTATTAAATTACATCCGTGTATTTTCGCTACCTCATCATCACGATTATTGCCATTTCGGCCTGTAAAAAACCGGCCACTAATCCTCCTGTTTCACCGCCTGTTACCGATACTAAAACATTTACCAACCCGCTGTTATCAAGCGGGCCGGACCCCTGGGTGATTCAGAAAGATAGTTTTTATTATTATACACAAACAGTCGGTAACCA
>CAXTDO010000735.1:0-3588 GCA_964242315.1 uncultured Flavihumibacter sp. | reverse complement strand
GGGTAAGCGTCATCGTCGTTACCACCGTCGATGGTTTGTCTCTGGCTTACGTCGGGATTATTGCCGGGATACTTGGTAAGCAGGTAAAGGTTCGTAACACTTATGAAAACCCTGGCGCTGCTAACGTTCTTGATTTTTGGCAACGCATAACCGATGCTTACGTTCTTGATCCACATGTAACTGGCATCGTATACATAACGGTTACTGCTTTCGCGGCTCCATTTAAAGTAATTGGTACCACCCTGGGAATTAACATCATTGGGATTAGAACCGGGATTTTGCGCAGACCTCCAGCGATCCTTCGCCTTATCCAGCACATTAAATACCCCGTCCATATTCATCGTGGAAGCTTCGATAGCCCTGTAGATCTGAAAATCCTGGGCACCGATAAATAAGATATTAAAATCAAACTTTTTGTAATCCATGGCAAGCGTATGTGCCCATGTAAATTTAGGGTTTGGATTACCTATTTCCACCATGTCTTTGGTATCATACGTTACTTCACCATTACCATCAGCATCCAGGAACCTCATACCGCCGGGTATTACGCCATCCTGTTTCGGTGCTTTATTAATTTCATCCTGGGTATTGAATATTCCCAGTTTTTTATAGCCATAGATCATACCGATGGGGCGGCCGACTTTCTGGATATTATACCCGCCATAAAAACTATTACCAGTGATCAGCATATCATTAGGCCCTTTGATCGCCAGTATTTTACTGCGGTTAAATGCGATATTAAAGCTGTTACGGATGTTCACCAGTCCGGCCTTTGCCCTGTAGTCAATGGCAAATTCATAACCCTTATTTTCTACCTTTCCAATATTAGCCAGGCTTGATGTAAAACCTGAGGCCGCCGGAATGCTGATGGGCAGTAACATGTCTTTCGTGATCTTCCTGTAATACTCTGCGGTTATTACCAGTTTATTATTAAATAACGAAAGATCCATGCCGATATCTGTCTGATCAGATTTTTCCCACTCTAAAGCCGAATTGGCAAATGACGATACCACTTTGCCCGCTGCTATCGCATTACCAAGGATATAATTATTGGTAGCCAGGAATGCCAGGCTGGAGTAGTTACCGATATTATTGTTACCTGTTTTGCCAACGCTGGCCCTTAATTTAAGATCTGTTAACCACGACCACTTCGGCATAAACTTTTCTTCCGTAAGTCTCCATCCGATGGATGCGGCCGGAAAATCACCGTACTTGTTTTTTGCGCCAAACCTGGAACTACCTTCACGGCGGATGGAAGCAGAAAGTAAATATTTGTCTTTATAAGCGTAGTTCACCCTTCCGATGTAAGCCAGCAGGCTCCATCCTGCCTCAGAGGAGGTGGAGGATCTTAATATGGCCGCATTTAAATAAGGAACAAGATCATCCGGGAAGGTATTTCCACTTCCCTGGACATTCCTTACCATTTCCTCCTGTGCAGTAAAACCGGCAAGAAAATCAAGTGAATGATTTTCACCTATATTAGGAGCATACGTCAATAACTGATCAGCCGAATAGTTTACAATCTGCTGGGTATTTTCATTGGCCTGCGCAATCTTGGGAGGAGCCCCTGACTGTCCGGAACCGAGGCGGTTACCAATGGTAGAAGGTTGGAAGAACCTGTAATTATCATAATTCAGCCGTCCGTTTATCGAAGACCTGAACTTCAAATTTTTTAATATGGAAATTTCAACGAAACCATTGGATAATACATCTGCGATGTTTCGTTTGTTGGTAACGTTATTGAGTAAGAACACAGGATTAGGATACCCGAAAACACCGTCCGATCCACCTATATAGGGTCTCATGGCTCCGGTGCTGTCGTACATAGGTTCCCTGGGGTCCATGAGCAGCGTTGAGCCTACTATAGCATCACGGCCATCGGTGCTGGTCAAATTCTGCCTGGAATAGGTTACACTTGTGTTCCATCCAACGCTAATGAACTTGTTTATTTTACCGCCTATATTAGCCCGAAGAGAAAACCGGTCGTAGTCAGTTTTAATGATAGCACCGTCTTCCTTATAGTAACCGATGGAAAGTACTGATTTAATAGGACCGTTACCCGCAGCCAGCGTTATATTATAATCGGTATAAGGCGCATTGTTATGAAGTATCTGGTTGTACCAGTTTGTTGAATACTTGGTTTGTTCAGGAAATCTAAAGCCTATAGGCACTTCGCTTTCAAGCGGTTCCCTGTTCTGGAAATAACTCACGTTGTCCATCCATACTTCTTTCTTGAACTGCGCAAATTCAGGCCCTGTTAATACGGTTACCCTGCGTCCTTTCGGGATGTTCTGAATGCCATAATCAACGGAAAAGTTCAGGGAGGTCTGTCCTTCTTTTGCGTTTTTGGTGGTGATCAGCACCACTCCATTCGAGCCGCGTGCTCCGTAAATGGCGGTAGCGGCCGCATCTTTCAAAATAGAAATGCTTTCAATATCGTTTGGATTAAGATTTACGCCGGTATTTGTTCCCATGGCAAATCCGTCAATTACATAAAGCGGATCACTGCCTGCTCCCAAAGAAGAGATGCCGCGTACCCTCACTTCAAATTCGGCACCGGGCCTGCCATCTTTTTGTTTCACTACAACACCGGGCGCCTGTCCCTGAATTAATTGTGTAATACCTCTGGAAGGATGTTCCCCGATATCAGCCATATTGATGGTAGATACCGCAGAGGTGATGTCGCGTTTCCGTCTTGAACCGTAACCTACCACTACCACTTCGTCCAGGCCTTTGTTGGATGCATCCAGTTTAATTTCCATGTTAGCATTGTTACCAACGGTAACCTCATTCAGTTCATAGCCAACATAACTAAGCTGAAGGATCGCTCCTCTGGGAGCATTGATGGTAAAGTTTCCATCGGCATTTGTAGTGGTGGCCGTCTTTTTGTCTTTTATTTTAACGGTTACTCCCGATAAAGGAGTACTGTTGGCACTGGCAAGGACTTTGCCGGTGATCTTAAGATCCTGCGAAAATACCAGGGAGCTTAACAATAACAAGGACAAGAATGAAAAGAATTTCTTATGCCTGTAAAAGATTTGTAAATGTATTTTTTTGATAACGGGCAGTTTTTTGTTAGCAATTATTAGTTTGGTTAATGCCGGGAGGCATAATGAAGTGACCCTTAAATATACAGGATGTTTTAATATCAGCATCCTGTACTGTCCTGTAAAGGAAGGCTATCAGGTATGGGGTATGGGGTATGAGGTATGAGCATATCAGAACTGGCACATACCTCATACCCCATACCTCATACCTGATAACTGATAGCTGATAGCAATTCTTAAGAATAATCACTTTCTTTGTTAATTAAATATTGCCGCTTGATAAAGGTTAATGATAAACTATTTCGCTGGCTTATTATAGTGATACCTTTTTTATTAGGTATTGTAATGGAAAGTCTTTCTGAAAAACCTTTCGATACTTCCTGGGGTGTAAGGGTAGTGCTGTCGTTGTTTATTATAATTATAATCTGCGAAGGAAACAGGTTCATCATATATAAAACCCGTCCGTTTTTTTATGGCAGGTACCGGGCATCTACCCGGCTGCTGATGATCATCACCGGCGGCCTGGTGTTTACCACCTGCA
>CAXTDO010000734.1:0-3594 GCA_964242315.1 uncultured Flavihumibacter sp. | reverse complement strand
CATTCATACTGCTCTTCGATAAAGGACGACAGCAGCTTATGTTCACCATTGGATTTCACATACACTGTTTTCTTTTCCGGCCACTGGGGGCGGGATAGATAAAATGGCAGCCTTACAATGTTTGGAGACTGATCGTAAATGAATTCAAATGCATCTTCATTGTTTTGGTAAGTAAGAAGGCTGGTAAACTCCTGGGCGGTAATTACTCTTAACTTATTTGTTATACCAACGACATTGCCATCCGGATCGAGCAGACAGTAAGAAAAACATTCCCCTGCCTTAAATGTGGGATAAATGTAATCGCCGATTGCAGCCACATAACCACGGCCCCAAAATGCTTGCAGCGTGTTTTCATAAATCAGGGAAGAAGACGGACCCCAACGGATAACAATATCATCAAAACCCTTGCTGATAAAAGTGTTATCCATGCCGATGGTATATCCAAAGTCATCATACATGATCTTTTTAAAGCCAGCATACGAGTAAACGCCATTATAGTTTTTTTCGATATCATTAACAGCGATGGAATTTATAAATATCGCAGGATCTTGGTTAAACAATGGGTTCGGTATCTTAAACTTATATGCCAGGATGGTAGCCGTTGTTTCAACAGAGAACGGATTATAAACAACACCGTATAGATTACAAACCCGTAACCTCAACATAGATGCAATTGGCAAAAAGCCGTTAACCAGGAACTGAAAAGCGGCATCGAAAGCACGGTATGCAGGAAGAACATAGTCAACCAGTTCAAAGCGGTGAAAACTGAATTTTGCAGATCCTATTGAAACGGCCATGGTTAATCTATTTTTGGTATTAAAGTAAAGTCTGCAAGCCCTTCGTTCGGTTTATAATTGATCTCATCTATCCACCCAAAACCGTTATCGCAGGGAGAAGTAAATTCAATAAGGCCATAAGGATTATTCTGAATGTTCCGGTATTCATTTGCTCCAAGCGGATATGAAAATTTAACACGCTCCGGCCACATGATTGGCAGAGCATCGGCCTGATCAGCAAATGAGGATAACGACAGGTCCTGATTTTCTTTTATGACACCTGACTCAAGCTTACAGGCGCCTGCAGTCAGTTCGCCTTCTGCAACATAATTGCCATCAGCTGAGGCAAATATCAATTTGTGTCCGGTATTTACATTACGGTAGCTTCCGATCACACGGTCAAACCAGCGCATGGCGTTTCGCATCGGAGAGAGCCTGAAATTATAAATCGTTGGAGGATCCACCACGTTTGCCGGATTAAGAATGTTATTAAGCTCAACCTTGTAAGACCCGCCCTCCGGTTCCACGCAGATCATGAAGATATTGTTATCATAACGCCAGTCAGTAGACGTATTGCCCTTACGCCTGGTTACCTCACTTGCGTATCCAGAGGTAATGAATTTACAGATTTGCTCCAGGGTATTTTTTACCTGGGGAATATCGAGCCTGAATTCCCTTTTTGTAAGAAATTCGTCAAGGCCATTGTAGTCTTCCGATTCCCATTTATCATAGCCGCATTTAAACGTGGAATAGATTTCATTTTCCTGGGCACTCCGATTGATTTTATTCACGTTTAAGCAACGGTGTATAACGTTGTTTTTATAAAACCATTTCCAGTTCTCAATCCGGATCAGGTTTTCTCCTTCCGTACCCATGCCAATGTTATCGGTAGCAGCCAGGCTTTCAAAGAGATCTTTCATGGAAAGAAATACAGACGGGATTGATCCATCAGCAAGCCTTACATTCCTTATCTGCAGGCCGTTGGTTAAAATTCTTTGGGATCCACAACCATTGGCAGAAAATGAATATGGAGCGCTGTTGTTGCGTCCGAAGTACTCGCTATAAAGCTTCAGGCGATTGTCTGTAATGGATTCAATTACCCGGCTGGCCGCCTCATTAATCATCCAGACTTTAGAACTTGTTGGATCGGCCTTTGTAGCGCTTGAGATCTTAAAGTAAGATTCATTTGTAAAGGAAATAATCAGGTCCTTCCAAGGAGAGATGCCATCCCCTGTGTTGTAAGTCTCAAGTTCAAATAGCGGCCAAATTTTATCTTCGCGTTTTAAAGTAACACTGCCATTAAAGGAATAATCAATATCAACGCTCCTGGTGTGCACTGTTGAACCACCAACCTGATCAGTAAAAGTGTCAATTACAATAGGAATAAATAGATCAGTCTTGCTAACCCCATACTTTAAGAAGAATTTCAAGGTGTATGTTATACTGCTTACGCCGAATATTGTGCTTCCATAGTTTACAAGAAAGGTTCCTTTTATTTTCAAGGAAATGTCATACACATTATCCCTAACTAACAAGCTTTCCGGAGTTATTTTTAAGATCTCATAATTTTCTATTTTTTCATAATCCGGAGTTGAAACGTTTACAGAAGGTTCTACGTAATCAAACTGCAAAGAAGGCCTGAAAGTTTTTATCTCATCAAGGGTTGTCTTATCGAACTTTGGTACAATGAAACCAAGCGTCTGTGAATTAACAACTAAAAATAGTTCGCTCTTGTCATCGTAAAGCAGGCTATACTCAGTATCGTCAACATTACTAGTAACAGCTTCAGCTCTTGAGAATATTGCTTTACTTGGTAAAGTCAAATCAATATTAAGAAACGGGTAGCTTGCAAGATCGCTTACACCGTTAAAGCATTTATTTTTAGTTATATCAACGCTCTGCTCAAATCTGTTAATCAGATCAACAACAGGTCCGGACTGATCAACATCGCACGTTACATAAAAACCAGTACCTGGTTCATAAGATGAATCGTAAGAAGGAAACGAAAATATACCCTGGTAAAAGTTCCACCAGCCGCGAGGCACCTTTTGTTCAATCAGCAGCTGCATTTCACCTTTAGGGCCATTGGCTTTATACTCTTTTTGAATGATAAAAGCACCTGTACCGAAGAACTGAAAGTTGTTCCCTTGGATCTCACGGAATGTGCCATGCCTTTGCGGATGACGTTTCAGCTTAGCACTGAAGTCCTGCCAGCCATTTGGCTCGTCAATCACAGTCTTTTTACCGTTGCGATCAATTATGGTAAAACGCCAAAGCATTTAAATAATCTTGAATTCTTTTGTGGTTAAGCAAAACTTTTGATTGTTGCCAATAAACAAATAACAATTAGGCGCCAGCTCACGCACAAATCGAACTAATTGGCCATTGGCAAAACGGTGACTGGAAACATTGTTGATCACTTTAACTATTTGCCCTGGCTGCATCAAGCTGATAACTTTTTGTTTTTATAAGCAATTGTATCAAGGCCTTTTTGAACTGAAACATTAAAACCATCCTGGTCAATGTTCATCGTCAACTGTTGATGGCTGCCAAGCTTCTGGCTGATGATCTCTCCAAGTTTATCATAATCAATACCGGCATCTTTATGTACAATAGTTTTTCCTTCCAGGCCGGCCGGAATAACCGGCATCTCGTATTGCTTCCAAAGCTTCGGCATTTCTATCTTTAGCAAGTACTCTTGAAACTTGTCGTTGTTGATAGCTTCCAGCGCCGGTTGATGTTTACCTGTCATATCGGCTTTGGTAACGTACTCGCCGGCAGATAGCCAGGCAGGGATAGAATCTGAAGTACCTGTGCC
>CAXTDO010000733.1:2569-3596 GCA_964242315.1 uncultured Flavihumibacter sp. | reverse complement strand
ATCCTTTTATAACCCTGATCTATCAGATGCTGTGTGGCAATGTAAGCACCCTTGTAATCATCTATTACAACTGAATGAATTCCTATTTCAGTATTGGCGCGATCAAAAAAAACGATGGGAACACCGGCGTCCTTTACTTCTAAAAAATGTGAGTAGTCAAGCGTGTCTTTGGCAATAGATACCAGTATCCCGTCTACCCTGGCCGATAAAAATGTTTTAATGCCTTTGACCTCAAATTTTGTTGATTCATTAGATTGATAAATCAGAATATTATAGCCGCTTTTAGTCGCCAGGCTTTCGATGCTCTGCAATACGGAGCCAAAGAAGTTGATCTCTCCCCTTGGAACGATCACTCCGATGATAAACGTTTTTCCAAGCCGGAGTGAGGAGGCAATATTATTTCTTTTATAGTCGAGCCTTACCGCCGCTTCCACAACCCTTGATTTCATTTTCTCGCTGATAGAAGGGTGGTTGTTCAAAGCCCGGGATACGGTGGCAGGAGTTGTATCGAGGTACTGAGCGATATGTATGATAGTAGTCTTAATTCCCACCGTAATCGTTTGTTTTGAGAGCAGAATTCTCAGGTTTTAAAATTATTTATAGAATTTCCACGACATTTTTCAAAATAATTTTTAAACCTTAATACCTGCTTACGATGATAAAAATAGTGTCACTGTGAAGTTTTTTCTCTACGCGTAATTCTTAAGATTTTGGATAATTACAAAACTTTACAAAGAAATTCTGTAAATTATTTCCAATCCTGAGAATCCTGCTTCTTCTTTGTTTTTATTTTTTTAACCACGAATAATCCAATTTCAGTCCCTTCTTTAAAACCGTTATTGATGGAAGGCATATAATGAATACCGCCATAAAAACGACTCATAGCCGCTTCTTCAGCAGCTTGCTTAAAAGAATTGAAGGTCCGCGCCGGCAGGCCGAACTCAAATTCAGTGGAATCGGTATAAGTAAATTTTTCTCCAAACAATTTGCCCAGCACTACTGCGGCGGCGGAAGAAACCACGCTGTG
>CAXTDO010000733.1:0-2559 GCA_964242315.1 uncultured Flavihumibacter sp. | reverse complement strand
GGAAATGGCGGCCTCTGCAGCAGAGGCACCCAGTTGGTATCAATATACTGGTTGATGTAAGTCTCAGGCCTGATTACCTGGCTCCTGTATTTTTCATCCCAGCAACTGATAAAGCAATCAGCAAGTGCAATAGATAAACAGGCGTAGGCCTCCGCAGCCTGAGCCGGCCCGGCATTTACTTTTTGGCAGGCAAGACGTGTGATATTGATCCAGTGCCCACCGGGAGAAATCTTTTTGGTAGCATACATTACATGCCCTCGGATATTCATTTTAAACGGGTTGCAGTCCCAGAAATTTGCTATTTCCATCTGTTGGGCGGAGAGACGCATACCTGTATCGTGAACGGCTATCGCTTCCTTATAAAATCGGCTTTTTTTATCAATTGAAAAGGAAGGCGGAGGCACCGGTTTAAACTGCTGTGCAGAGTCTATTACAAAAGTCCTCATTTTGCTCCAATTAGGTTCGATGGCTTTTATATAGGCTGGTGGTGTAGGCTTCCATGTAGCCGGGTCGTCGCTCACCGCATACTTCGAAAGAGAGCGGGTTTGCTTATAGTTATCAGACGCCGCCCATGTAAGAATATGAGTTGCTATATGCTGACCATACTCTATGGAGTTATTAAAAACATCCCCGGGCATTCCATCGGCTTTGAACTCCTCCAGCACCTGTAATTTGAATGACTCGATGCTGGATTCAGAAATGACCAGCGCTTTACCCACCGTAAGAATGGCATTTACTGCCGCCAGGGTAAAACTGCATTCCTTTCCGGGCTGCGGTGCAGGGGCTAATGGTAATTGGTGCAACTGCCCTGCAAGACTTATGTAACCCGGACTATCTCTGATAACAGATTCATATGCTGCTATGCAGATATATGCATAAGTACGGCTCGCTACAGGTGGCGAATAAATATCAAAGACGATAACATCAGTTACTTTTTTTATAGCACGATGAATGTATTCGGCGTTTTCGGTTTTTTTTTCCCACAACGGATTGGCTCTACCTGTAATAGTTAAAAAGCAGAACACTATAAATAATACATTACTCATTATAGTACCTTTCTTTTAATCCCTTTGAAATTGCTAACAGTTATAGTGGCAATATTTTTATCAGGGAGAAGGTCTCGTGAAGACTGAGATAAATATGTGGAGCCATAATAAAATTCCATCTTTCTTTTTCTTCCGTCTTTGTACAAAAGATCTGCATAAAAATCATCCGGGTTAAGATGAACCCATTTATCATTGCCGGAAAGCTGCTTCCTGTTTTTTTTGAATACAAGCAGGCTATCCTGATTTTGTGTTGCAATAAGTATTTCTTCATTTTTTGCCGTATGAAGGGCAGCCAGTCCTTTACCATCACCCTGTACAAAAAAACCACTCTGTGCTATGGTCATACTACTGAAGTTACCCTTGCCATCACCCTTCAAACACAATCCTTTAAACGCATCGTGACGTCCGCTGTAAGGTTCCATGCCGTAGTCGTTTCCCACCATTAACAGGTCAAGGTTTCCATCATTGTCCACGTCCAGGCTCATCAGGCCATAAACAGGCGCTGACTGTGCTTCTAATGGCAAAGCTTTCATAGAAAACTGCCCGTTGCCTTTATTTTCGATGAAACAGGAAGTCATATAGTTAGCCTCCAGCATGATAGCGCTCTCACGGTCGCTCTTGCTCCAAAGGTCCTCCATGGTAGCCATTCCGTAAGACTTATACGTAGGATACTTTTTTCTTATCGAGATAACCTGGCTTACCATGTCATCACGTGTGGCCATGGGAAAGGGTTTCATGGTGCCATCAGTATCTTTCAGATAGCAGAACACCATCACGTCAAGCGAACCGTTATTATCAACGTCTTTTGCAAAGAGAGTGATCGGTTCCTCTTTAGTAGCCTTGTAATTTGTGTTCAGGCCCAGGTTACCTGCTATGTAATCGATATCGCCGTCGTGATCAAAAGCGCCTGCAACCAGGCTGTTCCACCATCCAAGTGTAGCTGATAAATTAGACTGTTGCAGTTTTTCAAAACGGTTACCTGCATTTTTTAAGAAAGTTACCGGCATCCACTCACCCGTAAGAATAAGGTCTGCTTTTCCATCGTTATCAAAATCCGTCCATAAAGCATCGGTGATCATTCCCAGGTTTTGTAATGCAGGATAGTATTGTTTGGTAACGTTTTCAAATTTTCCACCATTATTTTGTAAAATAAAACTTTGCGGCGCAGTAGGATATCCACCTGAAACAACACGGCCTCCTACAAACAAATCCAGGTCACCATCGCCATCCATATCAGCCGCACGCACGCAGGAACCGTTAGCCAGTTCTGCAGGAAGTGCATCAGCGCTTTTTGTAAATATTCCTTTGCCGTCATTAAGGTACAAACGGTCCTGGCTGATCCGATGATTGGGAGGAATTTCATAACTACCACTGACCACATACAGGTCGAGGTCCTTATCGTTGTCGGCATCAAAAAGCAGCACGCCCATATCTTCATGTAGAGGATCATCTTTCTGCACAAAGCGTGATGAATCCAGCATGAATTTTCCGGCAGCATTTTGCATAAAAAACA
>CAXTDO010000732.1:0-3598 GCA_964242315.1 uncultured Flavihumibacter sp. | reverse complement strand
CCTTATAGGTCTGGACGATGTAGTTCGAGACGATTTAGGTCTGAACTATCGAATCCACTTAGCTGAAAGATCCGGTTCAGACATACTTTGATCCAAAGGAAACATTGGGCGCTGAATTTTTTTATAGGGAAGCCGTTCCAGGTCCTGGTCTACTCCTCCGGGAGTAAGCGCCAGCAACCAGTCTGCGCGCATAGCATAAAGTTCAGGTTCGAGGTAACCGATTTTTACAACCACAATATCCGATTTACGGGGGTTAAGTGCAAGCCGGGTGAAATCAATTTCCTTATGGTAAGGCTTACGTTTTTGAGTAACTATTATATGGACACTGCCAACGCGGATGACTGCTTCAATTTCCGCATTTACATCGCCATATTGTATTGATTCTACAGTTCCGGAGATCCACACCGGGGGAGCATAGCGGGCATCCACTGCTGCGCCTGCATACCCTTCTGCATGACCACCAACTTTTGCCGTTATGGCATTTTTTATAAGTTCCGGACCTGGAATGGAAGCATAAATCAGCGAAGGACCATCATCTGCTTTCAACTGGGGCCGGTTAAGTATTTCAGTTAATGTCCACGTTACATCGCCGGCGCCACCCGCCGTCGGGTTGTCCCCGGAATCGCTGATAAAGAAAGGATGCTTTGTGCTTGCCAATGCTTTTTGAAGGCATTCATTCAATGTTCCGGTTGGAGCCACAAAAGCATACCCGGACCTGGCATCCCAAAAACGTTTGGCCAGTTGTTCAGCGGTCACTTTTACCTGGTTTTTGTCATCGCCGGTAACCATTACCACTGCGTGATTGCGCGGTTCATCTGCCCAGGCATAACCTATCCAGATGGCAGCATCTATAATACCCTTTTGCGCCGCAGCAGGTGCAACGGCCTGGTAAACTGTTTTTGCCGGCTCAATCCTTGTACTTGTTTTTTCTCCGGGTAATAGTACGGGTATTGGAATCCAGGCTTTAAAGCCTGGCTTTCCCTTCCCGCTTGTAATCCTGTCCAACAGATTTTTCACCGCTCTTTGTTTGGTTTCCATAGCATCTTCATGAGGCGCCATGCGGTAACAGGTGATGAGATCGGTAAGTGCAGCCAGGCGCTCTGAAACATTGCCGTGTAAATCCATGGAAGTGGAAACGAGTGTTTTATAGCCGATAACTTCTCTGATCCTCTTAAGGAAGTCGCTCTCTGCATCTTCAAGTCCAACAACGCTCATTGCGCCGTGGATGTCGAAATAAAGTCCGTCATAAGGCAGGGTTTTCCTTAACGCATCAAGCGTTTTATTAACAAGTGATTCATAAGCTTCCCTGGTAACAGCGCCACCCGGCAGCGATTTGCCAACCAATGCAGGCAGCCATGTTGCCTTACCGCGAAGCGGTGAATCAACTGACAAGAAAGGGTAGGAGTTAAAAACATCCGAGCCATATTTGGCATGAAAAGCTTCTTCGTCAGTAAGCGCCGGCGAGAAGGTGCTGGATTCTATTCCCAGTCCCGCGATAGCAATACGGGGAAGGCTTTTGGCTGGATGTATTTTTCGAGCGTAGGAAGAAGTTTTATTATCATTCGCTTTCTTTGAGGAAACGTTTTTAGCAGGAACAGTTGTTGCCATCGCAAAACATGTCATTAAAAGAAAGTAAAGACAGAGAAAAAATATATGCCTCATAAATAACTTAAGAATTACGATTTGCTAACCCATGCCTTGTATAGCTTGTTGTGAAAATAACACTTATAATCACATATCCTTAATGTCACAAAGATGCTCTACTAAGACCTATAAGGCAGGCTGTTCTAAAATGGAGATAGTTCTTCGTACGGTTTTTAACTACTAAACGAGCACTGACGTATAAGGTTTAAATGGTTGAGTCTTACAATGCGAGATCAACCTTATAGGTCTAAACGCAGTGTCTAACCGATTGTAGTTGTTGAATTTAAAGTTGTTTGTTCAACTGTATGCCAGTTCTCGCATTTAGACCTATAAGGTTGATCTTGCATTGTAAGACTCAACCATTCAAACCTTACAGGTCATCTCTTTGCTTCAAAAACTGTACGAAAGTACATCTGCACTTTTGAACAGCCTACCTATAAGGTTTTAAAAACCAGCGAAGCGGGCGAGCTTCGCTAGGTCTGGGGGCGTACGCAATCCATCATTACTTAGCAGCAGGATACCAGTTCCGCAGCCTTACATCTATGTTTTTATCACCGGCATTTACCAGTGACTTAAAAGTATTTACGTCTTGTCCGCGGTAGTGGTAAGGATAAATAACTTTCGGTTTAAACGCCAGAACGCCTTGCGCAGCCTGGTTTACATCCATGGTATAAGGCAGGTTCATGCAAACAAAAGCAATGTCAATATTTTTTAAGGCACGCATTTCGGGAATATCTTCTGTATCCCCTGAAATATAAATTTTCTTTCCTCCGATAGTAAGTACATAACCATTACCTCTTCCTTTAGTGTGAAAAGCATCAGCCGCTTCAGGCAGGTTATACATCGGAATAGCCAAAATAGAAATACCTGACTGCACTGTTTTATCACCATTTTTTAGAATCACCAGTTTTTGTTTATCGATGGTGGCGGGAAGTTTATCAGCTACAGCCTGCGGAACCACTATCACAGCATTTGCCGTGTTGACGGCTTCGATTGTTTTGGGATCCATATGGTCACCATGTATGTCGGTGATCAGGATGAGGTTCGGAGCAGCAATGCCTTTAAAGGCATCGGCGCCTCCGGTAGGGTCGATATAGATATTGTTTTTATTGAAGCTCAGCACCAGCGTTGCATGCGTGATTGGCTGTATGGTGAGATCGCCGCCTTTAACCTTTACATGGTCGGGTGTTATTAACTGGGCCTTTGCGGCTGTTGTTATTATTACAAAGAAAAAAGCAACTGCGGATTTAAATGTCATAGGTTTTATTATTTATTACAACTGTTTACCAAGTTGGTTTAGTAAATATATCACCTGTTTAAACCCGAAATGGATAAATTTTTAAATTTTATTACAGACATCAGCTAATACACATCATTTACCTGCATTGACTTTCTTTTTACCCAGCCTGTTGCGCACGTATTCATATACTTTCTTTTCATCCGCTGACAGGGGCTTTGCCCTGTCCAAATATTTTGCATAATATTTTGTAGCAAGCTTTTCATTTCCCAATGCACTCTCCGCAACCCTGCCTGCGTTGTACATCATATTTGGGTTCTTGAAAAGATAATAAGCCGAATCGTAAAAGGTCACTGCTTTTTTATACTGCTTCATTGCTTCGTTATTTTCACCCAGGTTATAATAATACATTTCGGCGGTATTTGATATGGCAATAACCAGACAAAACTGAAGCAATTCATTGCTTTTTACAAAATCGTTTAATTTTGCCCACGACCTGGCCTGATAATAATACACCGATTCAACCTGAAAGCCCTGATTCAACAGATAATCGCATACCCGGATACAGTCCTTATACATTTTAAGGTTGTAATAAGATAAGGCAAGCTTTAAAAACGGGTTTAACGTTTTTTCACCGGTTCGTATCAACCGCTCTCCCGGCAACAATACACCAGGGTAATCTTTTGCCTCATACGCCGAACGTATCCTTAGTATCAG